>NZ_JBHXTG010000013.1:0-77426 GCF_042677465.1 Kitasatospora sp. NPDC127111 | reverse complement strand
CCGCCTCTACTGGGCGGTGTGCTACGGGGCCTCACAACTACCCGCCCCGCGTGCCGCAATCCGCGGCACGCGGGACGCCGTGGGCAGCGCTCCTCGACAACGGTCCACCAAGCACGTTCTCACCGGGCGGCCGGCAGCGCGTTCTACCTGGCCACCGGGCGGATCATCGCGGTCAAGCGAGGCGAGTCGGGCGAGGGCTGCTGGCTGTTGATGGCCTCGTAGCCCCAGGACTCGTACAGGGCTTGGACCTTGCCCTCGCCAGCAAGCGGATTGACCAGCAAAGTGACGCGCTCCTCGGTGCGGCCGGCCAAGAGCTCGTCATGGATGCGCCGGGCCAAACCCGTTCCGCGCCATGGAATGCGGACGCCAATTTCCTTGAGCGCCACGGTAGGAACATCGGTAAGGCCCTGGGACAGCGGCTCAGCCATGCGCTTCCACCAGCGGTCGTCCGCCGCGAGAGTGTTGGCATAGGCATATCCGACCGGCTCCTGGTCCTCGTAGGCGATGACCGCCTCGAAGCCGGGTTCATCCGCGTGCCGGTCAAGGCGTTCGGCGAACGCGGGAACACGGTAGTTCGGCAGGTGCAAGAGCGGCGCCCGAACGTCGGCATAGACGTTCAGCAGAACCTGCCGGACATCCGGGTTCAGGTAGCGATGGCGACGGAACTCGATGGTCACACGCTCCTCCAAGTGGTGCGGGCGTAGTCGGCCCAGGCCCGGGCCGGGCTGCTGCGGGGTGCCAGATCGTCCAGCTTGGTGCCGAAGGCAGTCAGCATTCCGATGACCCGAGGATGGTTGGAAACCTCGGCCGGCATCACCATGGCAGTGGAGACAGCTTGCTCGAAATCCCCCTGGCCCAACTGTGCGTGAGCGAGACGCACGGTGGTGATCGCACGGGACCGCTGCATGCTTTCGCGTCGACCGGCCAGACTGCGGTGGGCATGCGCCTCGGCGTCCTCCCAGTTCCCGGCCGACAGGTGGGCCGCGAGCGCGAGTGAGTCGAGTTCGGCCTGATCATAGAATGCTGTGATCCACACCGGCCGTGGCGCGCTCGGATCCGCGCGGTCGAGGGCCTCTTGGGCACGGCCGAGGGACCTGCGGACGGCGTTGGTGTCTCCGGTCAAACCGTGGATCGCCGCATGCCTGGCGTGCCCGAGCGACGCGAACATCGGATCACGGCGGGCGATCGGCAGGCTCCGGGCGACGTCATTGGCTGCCAGTGCGTCGCCCGGCCGTCCAAGGTGCCGATAGAGGCTCCCGGCGTGGGACCAGATCCGGAACTGGATGCCGGAGTCGCCTGACATCGCCGCAAGATGTGCCGCCTTCTGATGATGCTGGAGCGCGGCGTCGAACCGTCGGCCGTCGATGGCGGCCCACATCGCGCTGGAGACGAACGAGGCCGCACAGGCATACAGGGAGGACCGGATGCGTTGGGTCGCGGTGCCGTGTTCTTGAAGTGCCATGGCTTCGTCGGCGAGGGCGGTCGCATGGGACTCGATGCTCAGCCTGCCGCCGAGTCGGTGGTCGCTGGCGATGACCTCGGCGAAGCGGAACCGCAACCGTTCGATGTCGGCCGCACCGATCCGGCGTGGCACGGGCGACGCCGCCGTCGTAGCGGCGGCGACGAGGGCAGTGCCCCCGACAGCTGTTATGAAGTCGCGTCGCCTCACTTCTTCCTCCGATGTCGTGCGGGTCCGGCTCGTCGGGATGAAGCCGAGCTCTTCGGGCCCGCAGCCGAGCACCGCTTCGAGTGCGAGGCGAATCTTGGCCGGCGGCCACCGGGTCGCACCCGTCAGCCAGTTGTGCACCGTGCGCTCCGACACGGTGCCCGGTCCCCCGGTGAGGATCTCGATCTCGGTGTTGACCTCGCGGGCCAACTCCGCCTTGGTCATGCGGCGCTCGGCCATCCTGCGGCGGAGAGGGGCGTTGGCCACCATGCGATCAACGTAACCGCACTGTCACATGCGTGCAGGGTTTCGAGTAATGAAATCGTCAAGTTTTCCGGTTCGCGACGCACTCGTCCACCGCGAACTCTTCCTCACGCACGGACAGTTGATGACAGTTCACTGGTTGTGCGCAGGGCCTTGGCCTGACTGGCACACCCCCGGGGCCCGGCGCCGGTACCGGCAACCCCGCCGGTACCGGGCCTCCCCCGCAGTCGGGGGAGGCCCGAGACGTCCCAGACGAAGGGAACACCGTGAACATCACCGACGAGCGGATGCTGCTGGACGCGTCCAGCCGGATCTTCAGCGACGAGCCCGCCTACGAGGTCATGGACACCACCGACCGGTACTCGTACAAGAAGAAGGAGGGCTCCTCCGACACCAACCACACGTACGACACGACGGCGGTCTGACCCACCGTTCCCCGGCCCGGCAGCAAACAGCCGGGCCGGGGGACCGCTCCCACCCTCGCCATCCCATGAAGGACTGACCGCCGATGTTCGACCTTCGCCTGACCCACGACGACATCACACCCACCCGTACCTGGCAGTGGGCCGGGAGCCGCTGGCGATGCGGGTCCTCGTGGGTCGCCCCCTACCGGCACCAGCTGACCGAGCAGGCCGCCCTGACCGACGGCATCCGTACGGTCTTCATCGCTGCTGCCAGGAGGGCCCACATCAACGCGGCCCGGCCCGAGCCCGTCACCGTCTCACCCGGCACCTTCGACAAGACTCTCCGCAAGCTCCGGGAGGATCGGGACGACTGGACCACGATCGAGCTCGTTCCTGGTCAGGCTGCCAGAATCCGAACCGGCTCCGCCTGTACCGCCCCCCAGTACCTCGCCGTCGCCGGCAAAGTGCTGCACGGTTCGTGGGATCTACTGAACCTCCGCGACCACCAGGCCCCGGACCGGCTCGACCTCGTCGCGGTCACCCGGATGATCAGCCTGCGGAACCGGTACTCCGCGTCCACGCTCTGGCAGGACGTCAAGCTCCTCACGGAGCGCGCCACCGCTCACTTCGCTGAGGACGGGCAACTCCTGATCCAGTCCCCGGAACCCGCCGAACACACCCGCGCCCGGTCGCTCCAGACCGGCACGGACCCGATCCCGCTTTTCCAGGACCTGCTGGACCGCGCTGTCGCCCGGCTCCCGTGGACCGGTTCCCGGACGGCGGTCCAGCTGTCAGCCGGCATGGACTCGACCACCGTCGCTCTCGCCCTCCGCGCGGCCCCTCAAGGCACCGCCGTCACAGCCGGGACGGTCGTCCTCGACGGTGTGCGGGGCATCCAGCAGAACGAGCGCCGACAGCTGATCCTGGGGCACATCGCCTCCGGCTGGACAGGTGTCACCGTGAACGCGATGGACCACCTGCCATATGGGGGCACGTCCCGGTTCTCCCGGGCCGCCTGGGTGTCGCCCACCAGCGACATCTACATCGATGCCCTCGAAACACTCTCCGCCCGCTTCACGGACTCGGGCGTCCGTGCGGTGTTCACCGGCATCGGTGGGGACGAGCTCATGGCCCTCACCGCCGCCGAGGACAGGTCCGGGCCCGGCCAGTTCGAGCCGGATGCTCCGCCATGGCTCGGGCCCGCCGCACGGGCCGCTCTCGCCGACGTCGACGCCGCGATCACCCCGGCCGCGGTCGTACCGGAGACCGCCCTGATGGCGAAGACCGTGTGCGGTCCGGCACTCATGCGCCGAGGCATGTGGCCGATCCACCCGCTCACCGACCCGCTGCTCGTCCGCTTCTGCGAGTGGCTGCCGGTGGATTGGCGCCGGCGCAAGCACCTCATGCGGGAGCTCATCGACCGTACGGGCATGCCCGGTCGGGTCGCCCGGCCGCCGATCGTCGAGAACTTCCACCACATCATCGTCACGGCGATGCGCCAGCACGGAGTGCCCCGGATCCGGCAGATCCTCAACGAGGGATCCCCGCTGATCGAGGCCCGGCTCCTCGATCCGGACGGGCTCGCCCAG
Organism: Kitasatospora sp. NPDC127111; assembly: GCF_042677465.1. Lineage (NCBI taxonomy): Bacteria > Bacillati > Actinomycetota > Actinomycetes > Kitasatosporales > Streptomycetaceae > Kitasatospora > Kitasatospora sp. NPDC127111. The sequence continues at coordinate 73,503 of NZ_JBHXTG010000013.1, read as the reverse complement.
GTCGCGAAACGGCTGGAGGCCGGTAGTCCAACGGGCGATGACCACGAGGTCGTGTTCGCGCTGCTCGCGGACTCCGCCCTGACCGTCCGCTGAAGCCGACGTCGGCCCCGGCAGCGGGAAGCCGCTGCCGGGGCCGAAGCCCGCCGACTACAACCCGCGCCCCGCCATCAGCTCGGCCAGCTCCGGCACCGGCCGGGCCTCACGCTGGAGGAAGTAGACCTTGGACCCGTGCCGCTCCGCGACGCGAAGCAGGTCCCAGCCCTGGGTCTCCTGGTAGTACCGGGACAGCCGTTCCTGTCCGGTGCCACGCCGTACCCACGTGAGGCCCAGTTCGGCGGCCCGGCTCAGCGACCACCAGGCGATCAGCCGACCGAGCCGGTGCGGATTCGGCCGGGTGAACGTCGTCGCCAGGAACAGCGTCGGCTCGGACCGCTCCGCTTCGGTGAACGCCCAGTGCGGTAGAGCCTCGTTGCCGAAGTGCGTGGTGCAGCCGACGATCCCTTCCGCCTCGTGCTCCAGCACCCACACAGCGAGGTCCGGGTTCCCGGCCTGCGCCCCGTACTCCTCGGCGTCATCCGCGCATTCGCCCAGGCCTCGCGCCGACAACCACGCCGACCGGGCCCGCACCAACGTGGCGACCGTCCCGGCATCGGCGGCCGTCGCCTCCCGCATCCGGTACACGTGCATCTCCCTCCGGCACACCCGGGGGCGACACTACCGACGCCGGAAGATCAAGTCGTGGAAATCAGAGCAACGAGCCCCCGGCCGGAACACGGAACGCCCCTGCGCAGGAAGTCGGCGGGTCGACTTCCTGCGCAGGGAAGGTCAGCCCGCCTGCTCGTCCAGCTCCGCCAGGAAGTCCAGGGCCACCGCCCAGGTCTGCTCCGCCGCCTCGGCGTCGTAGTCGGCCAGGTCGGGGTCGGTGAAGACGTGGCCGGCGCCGTGGTAGCGGTGGACCTCGACGTCGGCGCCGGCCTTGCGCAGCCGCAGGTACCAGGCGTTCAGCCAGTCCTCCGACTCGAACGGGTCCGGCTCGGCGACGTGCAGCTGGACCGGGATCGAGGTGGCGGCGTCCTCCCGGATGTCGGAGGTGCCGTGCAGGAGCAGCAGGCCGCGCGCGTGCTCGTCGGCGAGGGCGAGGTTCTGGGCGAGCGCGCCGCCGAGCGAGAAGCCCGCGTAGACGAGGCCGGTGCCCGGGGTCAGCAGCGGGGCGGCGGCGGCCACCGCGCGGCGCAGCAGTTCGTCGCTGCCGAGTTCCTCCTTGTACGCCATGGCCTCCTCGACGTCCTCGAAGGTCCGGCCGTCGAAGAGGTCGGGGGTGTGGACGGTGTGCCCGGCGGCGCGCAGCCGGTCGGCGGCGGCGTGGACGGCGGGGCGCAGGCCGTACACGGAGTGCAGGAGCAGGATCTGGGCCACGGGTGAACTTTCTGGCTGCGGGGGGCTGATCGTCACCATCATCCCGTACGACCGCCGGGTGGCCGCGTGCGCCCGGGCCGGTGGCGGGACGTCACGACCCGGTGAAGCGGCAACGAACAGTCAGTTCGACGTATGGAACACGCCATTACCGCCCGGTAGCCTGTCGGCCGTGACTGACCTTGTCGATGACATGACCGCCGCCCGCCCGCACCGTCGTCAGGTGCTGAAGGCCACCGCCGTCGTGGCCGGCGCCGCCGCCCTGCCGCTCACCCTCGGCACCGCGGCCCACGCGGCCACCGCCCCGCAGTTCCTGCACGGCGTCGCCTCCGGCGACCCGCTCCCCGACGGCATCCTGCTCTGGACCCGGGTCACCCCGACCCCCGATGCCGTCCCCGGCTCCGCCACCGGCCCGGACACCGAGGTCCGCTGGGAGCTCGCCGCCGACAAGGCCTTCACCCGGATCGTGGCCGGCGGCACGGTGACCGCCACCGCCGGCTCCGACCACACCGTCAAGGCCGACGTCCGCGGCCTGACCCCGGACACCGCCTACTGGTACCGCTTCACCGCCGGCGACACCGTCTCCCCGGTCGGCCGCACCCACACCACCCCGGCCGGCGACGCCGCCGTCGACCGCCTGCGCTTCGGCGTGGCGTCCTGCGCCAACTGGGAGGCCGGCTACTTCTCCGCCTACCGGCACCTCGCCGCCCGCGGCGACCTGGACGCCTTCCTCTTCCTCGGCGACTACGTCTACGAGTACAAGACCGGCGAGTTCTGCGCCCGCGGCACGGTCGTCCGCCCGCACGCCCCCACCCACGAGATCCTCACCCTCGCCGACTACCGCACCCGGCACGGCCGTTACAAGACGGACGAGGACCTCCAGACGCTGCACGCGCAGATCCCGACCATCGCGATCTGGGACGACCACGAGTTCGCCAACGACGCCTGGTCCGGCGGCGCCGAGAACCACACCCCCGGCGTCGAGGGCGACTGGTCCGACCGGATGGCCTCCGCCAAGCAGGCCTACTTCGAGTGGATGCCGGTCCGCCCGTCCATCGCCGGCACCACCTACCGCCGCCTGCGCTACGGCAAGCTCGCCGACCTGCACCTGATGGACCAGCGCTCGTTCCGCTCGCAGCAGGTCAAGGTGGGCAACGGCGACGTCGACTCGGCCGACCGCACCATAACCGGCCGTGCCCAGATGGACTGGCTGAAGGCCGGCCTGTCCGCCTCGGACACCACCTGGCGCCTGATCGGCAACGAGGTGATGATCTCCCCGGTCGCCCTGTTCGCCCTCCCCGACTACGTCCTGCGCCCGCTGGCCAAGCTGCTCGGTCTTCCCGGCGAGGGCCTGGCGATCAACACCGACCAGTGGGACGGCTACACCCACGACCGTCGCGAGCTGCTCGGCCACCTCACGTCGAACGGCATCACCAACACCGTCTTCCTGACCGGCGACATCCACTCGGCCTGGGCCGCCGACGTCCCGAACGAGGCGGCCACGTACCCGTTCTCGGGCAGCGCCGCCACCGAGTTCGTGGTCACCTCGGTGACCTCGGACAACATCGACGACATCCTCAAGGTCGCGCCGCAGACCGTGTCGCTGGCCGCGGCCGCCGCGCTCAAGGCCTCCAACCGCCACATCAAGTGGGTGGACCTGGACTCGCACGGCTACGGCGTCCTGGAGGTCACGCCCGCGCAGACGCAGATGGACTACTACGTCCTCTCCGACCGCACCCGCAAGGACGCCACCACCAAGTGGGCGCGCTCCTACCGCACAAAGTCCGGCACCCAGCAGATCGAGCGGGTCTACTCGCCCGTCAAGTGACCCGCCCGGCCCGGAGCTGACCGGCCCGAGCCCTGACCGGCCCCGAGCCCCGAGGGGGGTGCGCCCGCCGGCGCACCCCCCTCGGGCACCACGTCGTCCCGGGCGCCCCGCCTCAGGACACCACGTCCTTCCGCCCGAAGCCCCGGAACGCCAGCGCCAGCAGCACCACCGCGTACGAGAGCGACAGCGAGACGCCCTGCACCATGCCGCCCCACTCCAACTGGGGCTGCAGGGCGTCCGCCCAGGCGTACTGCCAGTGCGCGGGCAGCCACTCGCGCAGGTCCCCGAGCGCGGTGACGGCGTCCAGCACCCCGGTGACGATCGAGGCGAACACCGCCCCGCCGACCGCGCCCAGCGGCGCGTCGGTGGCGGTGGAGAGCCAGAACGCCAGCGCCGCGATCACCACCTCGCTGAGGAAGACGAACGCCACCGCGAGCGCCAGCCGCGGCAGCGCCTCCCCCGCCGACAGGCTCACGCCGGCCGGCAGCTTGAGGTCCCCCCAGCCGTACGCGACGGTGCCCACCACCAGCCCGACGGTCGGCAGCAGCACCACCGCGGCCGCCGAGAACGCCAGCCCCACCGCGAACTTGCGGGCCAGCAGCCGGGCCCGCGGCACCGGCGCGGCCAGCAGGTAGCGCAGCGAGGACCAGCTGGCCTCCGAGGCCACGGTGTCCCCGCAGAACAGCGCGACCGGGATCACCAGCAGGAAGCCGGTGCCCATGAAGAGCATGGTGGTCGCGAAGTTGGGCCCGGAGGCGGTGGCCAGCTCGATGAAGGTGGTCCGGTCGGCCCGGCCCGGCTTCCCGCCGATCTGGAACGCCGCCAGGATGACGAACGGCAGCGCGGCCAGCACCCCGCCGATCACCATCGTCCGGCGGCGCCGCAGCTGGCGCATCGCCTCGACCCGCAGCGGCAGCGTCCGGCCCGCCCGGTAGCCCGACGCGTGGTCAGGAGAAGTGGCCGTGGTCACCCCGCACCTCCGATCAGCGACAGGAACGCGTCCTCCAGCCGGCGGTGCGGGCCCGCCCGCTCCACCGGCACGCCGAGGCGCACCAGTTCGGCCAGCAGCTGGCTGGCCGCCATGCCGTCCAGCCGCACCAGCAGCCCGCCCTCGACGGCCTCCGCCGAGCCGACGCCGGACAGCGCGCCCGCCTTGTCGGCGGCCGCCGCCAGCTCCTCCGGCCCGAACGAGGCCGGGGTGCCGACCAGCAGCAGCTCGCCCGCGCCGACGATCTCGGCGACGGCGCCGGTGGTGACCAGCCGGCCGCGGTCCATCACCACCAGGTCGGTGCAGCTCTGCTCCACCTCGGACAGCAGGTGGCTGGAGACGATGACGGTTCGCCCGGCGGCCGCGTACCGGATCATCACCTCGCGCATCTCGCGGATCTGCGGCGGGTCGAGACCGTTGGTCGGCTCGTCCAGGATCAGCAGGTCCGGCAGGCCGAGCATGGCCTGGGCGATGGCGAGGCGCTGCCGCATGCCCTGCGAGTACGTGCGCACCGCCCGGTCCAGCGCCTCGCCGAGGTCCGCGATGGCCAGCGCCTCCTCCAGGTGGGCGTCGGCCTCGGGGCGGCCGGTGGCCTGCCAGTAGAGCCGCAGGTTGGCCCGGCCGCTGAGGTGCGGCAGGAACCCGGCGCCCTCGACGAAGGCGCCGACCCGGGAGAGCACCGTCGCCCCCGGGCGCACCAGGTGGCCGAAGATCCGGATCTCGCCCTCGTCCGGCCGGATCAGGCCCATCAGCATCCGCAGCGTGGTGGTCTTGCCGGCGCCGTTCGGCCCGAGCAGCCCGAGCACCTGGCCCTGCTCCACCCGGAAGCCCAGGTCCCGCACCGCGTACCGGTCGGCGGACCCCTTGTAGCGCTTGCTCAGTCCGGTGATCTGCAGCGGCACCCCGGCCAGCGCCGGGTCGTACGCCGGCCCGGCGGCGGCCCGTCTGCGGCGGCGGCGCAGCCACGGCACCAGCAGCAGCGCGGCCGCCGCGGTGACGGCGACCAGCGGCAGCACCCAGGTGCGGGCGGGCAGCGGCGCGGCCTCGGTGACCAGTCCGTCGACGGTGGGCACGGTGAGCGCCCCGGCCACGGCGGCCCGGTAGGTGGCCGGTTCGGCGGGCGAGGCGTACGCCAGGTCGGTCGCGGCCAGCACCAGCCGCAGCCGGTGGCCGGCGGCGAAGGTGTGGTCCACGGCGGGCAGCGCCACCGTGACGCTCCTCCCCCCGGCCGCGTCCGCGCCGGTCACCCGGAGCGGGGCGGCGAGCTGCTGCGGCAGGCTCTGCTTGCCGTCCGGCGCGACGTCGTACAGCTTGGCGAACAGCACCGCGTCCGGCTTGTCGGACCGCACCTTCAGCGCGACCGTCGGCTGCCCGGTGAGGTGCAGCGGGGAGTCCAGCGGCGCGCTGTCGAAGCCGGCGTGCTGGCCGGGGAAGTCCAGCGAGAGCCCGGCGCCCAGGGCGGCGGCCTGGCTGAGCGCGCCGACGCCGGGGAGCGCGGAGATGTTCGGCGGGGCGCCGCCGGCCGGGTTGGCGAAGGCCTGTTCGGCGCCGGTCAGCTCGACGGCGCGCGCGCCGGTGCCGCCGAGGCCCGGGTAGGCGTCGGCGGTGGCGCCGCGCAGGACGGCCTGGAAGCCGGTGGAGTCGACCCCGCCGGTGCGGGTGACCCGGAACGCGGGGCCGGTGTCGGTCCCCTCGTGCTTCAGGAAGTGGTCGAACCAGGCGCCGATCCGGTCGTCCACGCGGGCGCTGGTGTCGGTGCCGCCGTCGTGCCCGCCGGCGAACCAGTCCACCGACACCGGCGCGCCGTTGGCCGCGACCGCCCGGGCGATCGCGTCGCCCTGGTCCAGCGGGAACAACGAGTCCTGCTGGCCCTGGACGACCAGGGTGGGTGCCTTGAGCCGGGCCGCCACCGAGGACGGGCTGGACCGCTCCAGCAGCGCGACGGCCTCCGGGTCGGCGTGGCCGGCGGTCGCCACGCGGTCGTACATCCGGCAGAGCTCGTCGGTGAACCGTCCGCAGCCGACCGGGCCGTCCGCGCGCCCGCCCGCCGGAGCGCCCTCCGGGCCCCCCGGTGCCGGCTGCGCACTCGCCGTCGCCCGCGGCGCGCCGCCGGACGGGCCGAGGTCCCCGGCGGAGCCGGTGGTGAAGAAGATCCCGGCCCAGAGCTTCTTGAACACCCCGTCCACCGCGCCCGAGCCCCGCACCCCCTGCGGGAACAGCGCGTCGGCCAGGTTCCACCAGGTGATCTGGCTGGCCACCGCGTCGATCCGGCTGTCGTACGCGGAGCCGAGCAGCGCCACCGCCCCGCCGTACGAGGCACCGGTGATGCCCACCCGCGGGTCGCCGGGAGCGTCCAGCTGCACCTCGGGCCGCTGGGCCAGCCAGTCGACCAGGTGCCGGACGTCCTCCACCTCGCGGTCGGGCGCGTCGAGGCCGATCTTCCCGCCGGAGTGACCGAAGCCGCGCGCCGACCAGGTCAGCACCGCGTAGCCCTGCCGGGCGAGCTGCTCGGCCCGCTCGCGCTCGCCCTCCTTGGAGCCGCCGAAGCCGTGGGCGAGCAGGACCGCCGGGCGCGGGCCCGTCCCGGTGGTGAAGAAGGAGGTGTCGAGGTCGATCCGCTGTTCGCTGCCCGGTGTCTCGGGCATCGGGAGGAGACGGTCCTCCTGTCGCACCGGCTGCTCACCGCCCGCGGCGGCCACCGTCCAGGTGCCGGCCCCGGCGAGCACCACCAGGGCCAGGACGGCCGCCGGCAGTCTTCGGGTCGTCAGCCTGTCGCGCCAGCGGCGCCCTGCTCCTGCGAGCCTCATGGGCAGTGATCGTATCCGTCCCCCGGGTAGGGGCCTGATAAGGGCAGCACCCCGTGCGACGAGCACCCCAGCGGGGATTGGACCGGCCCGGCCGCGCGCGGGGAGGGCGCACGCGGCCGGGCGGCCGGAGCCCGGCCGCACGCGGGGAGGGGGCGCGCACGACCGGGCGGTCGGGGGAAGCGGCCGGGGGTCACCCGGCCTGGTGGAGCCGCATCAGACGCAGGTCCTCCAGCGGCCTCGACCCGCCCGGCGCCAGGGGCTCCACGCCCGGGCGGTCGGCCAGCTCCAGACCGGGTACGCCCAGCAGCTGCGACAGGCCGGGTGCCGGGTTCGCGGAGTGGTGCGGCGTCACGGGATCCACCCCCTCCGGCGGGTCGTGCGGGTGGACGTGAGCCGACCCTGCCACCAGGATGTACTTCCCCGCCCGGCCGGTGTCCCCCTCGATGAAGTCGGCGGCCAGCGTGTTGAACCGCGCGGCACGGTCGTACAGCCCCCAGGGGCCGTCGGGGCGGGCGGCGGGGAGCCCGTCCACGAACTGGACCCTGACCCCCTCGGCCTTGGCAGCGGCCAGCACGTCGTACAGCCCGTTCCCCTGCGGCGACTTGCGCTCCTTGTCGTAGCGAGTGGCCATCACGTCGAGTTCCGGTGGCATTGCGGCACCCTCCGGGGCGCGCAGGTAGGCATCCATGTGCTTCTGGAAGCTGTCCCCGCGCAGCGCCTCGAGGTACAGGGTGTCGACGCCGTGCTCCTTGAGGGCCGGCAGGTTCTCCTTGAGGAAGGCCCAGCTCGGTGAGTAGTTGTGGTTCTCGCCCAGCACGAAGCCGCCGTGATCGGCAAGGACCCGGCCGGCGCCGGTGCCGACGTCCGGACTGTCGTGCAACACCGCGTCCACCCTGTTCTGCGCAGCCTCGGGCAGCCCGGCGGGCGCCCGCTCCGCGTTGGCCGCCGCCAAGGCGTCGAGCTGGTCGCGGCGGGCGTCCTGTGCCCTCCAGTAGTCGGCGGTGCGGTAGTCCTGACGCGCCAGGAACTCGATCCTCTCGTGTCCCGAGAACTCCCACTTGTAGGAGGGCAGCCGCTGGAGTTCGCTGCCGGTCCCGCTGAGGAGTGTTCTCCGGAGGCCCGTCGACAGATCGTTGAAGGTCGTCGGGTCGAGATCGGTCTTGAAGGTCTTGGTTCGCGTGTTCAGCCGCGCACCCTCGATCGGAACGTCTCCGACGACCGCGTTCACGTACTTGCCGCCGGCGCTCTTGTGCGGCAGGTGATTCATCAGGTCGCTGATCACGGGGTTGTCGGCAGACCTTCCGAACAGTCTCCCCGCCCTGTCGAAGGCCTTGTGCAGCGCGGACTTCTGGAACGGGTAGACCAGCGCCGGCCCGGCCGGGTGCTCGTGCAGGGGGCGGACCGGGCGCTCGGTGCCCGCAGCGACCTCACGGGGCGGCCGGCCCTCCACCCGGGGAGGCGACGTCTCGGCGCGCGCCGGCGGAGCCGCATGGACCGGTCCCGTCGTGAACCCCTCCGGAAGCGGCGGGACGTGAGCGCCGGGACGGCCCGGCTGCGCGGTGGGATGCGCCGCCGCCGAGGCCGACGTACCGGCGACGGGCGTGGTGGCGCTGCCGTGCAGGAGCGGCGTCCCGTGGAAGTCCGGCATGCCGCTCACCGGCCGGACGGTGCCGGACGGCGTCCCCTCGGCCGGGCCCGCGAGCCGGATCTCGTCGGCCCCGGCCCCGACCGGACGGACCGGCACCTCCGATGCGGCAAGGGACGCGGCCTCGGTCTGCAGATGCACCTGCGGCAGATCCACCCCGTGCTGCAACACCGGCCGCGAACCCTCCGCCACCGGATGCGACACCGACCCGCCATCACCCTGCGGCAGATGCACCTGCGGCAGATCCACCCCGTGCTGCAACACCGGCCGCGAACCCTCCGCCACCGGATGCGACACCGACCCGGCACCACCCTCCGACAGATGCACCTGCGGCAGATCCACCCCATGCTGCAACACCGGCCGCGAACCCTCCGCCACCGGATGCGACACCGACCCGCCATCACCCTCCGACAGATGCACCTGCGGCAGATCCACCCCGTGGTGGCCACCACCGGGCAGCGGGGTCTCGTGCGCCGCCGGGGCCGGCGCGCTGACCGCGCCGCCCTCGTGCAGCGGCGGCAGGGAGGAGGCGTGGCTCGCCGCGGGCGTCGCCGCGCCCTCGTGGGGAACGGCCGCCGCCGCAGGCGTCGGCTCGTGCGTCGCGGCAGGGCCGGCGTGCTGGGCCGGCGTCCCCTCTGGCGCCGACGGGTGCGCGCCGGCAGCCGTCGGCGCCGAGGCCTCCGTGACCGGCGCGTGCGTGCCCGCACCGTGGACGGGCGGCGCCTCGGCGTGCCCGGGGGCCCCGCCCTCCGTCGCGGCCGAAGGCCCGTGGGCGGGCGTGCCACCCTCACCGCCGGGACCCGAGGCGTGCGACGGCGAGCCACCACCCGTGGTGCCGTGCTCCGCCGACGGCGCCGCCGGATGGCCCTGGGACTGCGCGGAACCCCCGCCGTCCGCCGCCGGGTGCGACGCCGCATGGGCCGCGCCGCCGGCCGCCTCCGCCGCCGGGTGCCCGCCACCCGCGGGCACGCCCTCGTGCGCACCGCCCGCCGGCGCGTTGTGGGCGGCCGCCGCGGGGGCCTCCGCCCCGGCCACGTGCTCGGACGCGGCGGGCAGGCCACGGCTACCACTGGTGCCTGCTGCGCCCTCCGCCCCGGCCGAGCCACCCGGGGCCGCCGCAGGCGCGTGCTCCGGAACGTGCGCCCCGGCGGGGATCTCCGACCCCCCGGGGGCATGGACCCCGCCGCCCGGCACGTCCACCGCCGGGGCCTTGAAGTGTCCGTTGACCGCGGCGCCCGCGGCATGCAGACCGGCGGCACTCGCCCCGCTCAGACCGGAGCCGAGCAGGCTGTGGCCGTCCACCTTCCCGGTGGTCACGGCCTGGGTGATGACGTCCGCCCCGACGCCGACCGCGCCCGCCGTCACCATCTTGCCGGGGACCGTTCCCAGGGCCCGGCCGAGGCCCACCTTCGAGCCGGCCGCGCCGATGCCCTTGCCCAGCAGGTTGCCCGAGGCGCCGGCCACCGCTCCGCCGGCCGCGTTGTCACCCAGCTCCTTCAGGTCGAGGCCCTTGCGGTGCCCCTCCAGGACCTGGATGCTCTGGGCGAGCAGGTTGATGGCCGCCATCTGGACGGCCTGCTTGGCGGCGAACTTCATCGCCTCCATGGCCAGCTTCTTCAGGATCTGCTGGACGACCGTCCGGCTGATGCCGACCATGACCGGGATCTGGGCCAGCGACAGGCCCGCGGTGAACGGTGCCTCCACCTCGGCCGTGGCGATCTCGGCCGCGAGGATCCCCAGCTGGGCGATGATCTGGATCTTCGCCGTCTCGGCGGAGTTGGCCATCGACTCCAGCATGTCGCCCATGCCCTCGCAGGCCTTGGCCAGGCCGGGGAGAACGCCGGGCTGGGCCTCGCCCGCGCCGACGGTGAACTTGTCCCAGTACTGGGACAGTCCGGTGGCCGCCACGCCGACCTGACCGACCAGCGCGCGCTTGACGGCGGCGTCGGCGGACTCCTCGACGTCCTTGAGGGTCTGGGCCATGCTGCGCCAGTGCCCGGCCATGTTCCGCAGGTTGTCCTCGTCGGCCTCGGGCCAACGCGTGCCGGACAGCAGCAGCAGGACCCACTGGAGGGGTTCGGGAAGCTCGGTGGCCATGATCAGCGCCTCCCGCCGGTGTGCACCATCGGGCCGACGTGGGGTGCGGGCAGGGTCGCGGCCACGGGTGCGGGCGCCTGCGGAAGCGCGGCCGCCGCCGGGAGCGGGTCCGCGGGGCCGTGCGTGCCGAGATCCTCCTGGCGGCCCTTGAGGGTGTTCACGACGCCCCGCTCGGTGTTCTCGTAGTTCTCCGCCATCCGCTTCATGCCCTCCGCGACCCGGCGCAGCGCGGCCGGGAGGCCCTTGAGGCCCTTGAGGGTGCCGGCGCTGTACGCGAGGTAGCCCTTCTCTCCCTCGGCGAACTGGTGCCCCGCATGGTCGTTGCCCCAGGGGTGGGTGGCGTTCATGCTGGTCAGGAAGCTGTCGAGGTCGAGGTACGCGGCGGAGACCCGGTCCGAGGCGGCGAGCATCGGGGAGACCGCCGCCCGGTACTGCGCGGGGTGGGCCTCGAAGCCCGTACCCGCGGCCTTCGCCGGAGCCGCGGCCGCGGCCGCCGCCGGAGCCGCCGGTGCGGCGCCGACCACGGCCGTCTCCGTGGCGAACCCCGGCGTACCACCCGTCTGCGCACTCAACGTCGCCATACCGGAACCGGGCGAAGCAGCCGCCTTCGTCGCCGTCTCGACCCCCATCCCGGGGGCCGTCGTCGGCGTTCGCACCTCGCCGGGCCGGTGCACCTTCGTACGAAACAGATCTTCCATGACGCTCACTCCCCGATGTGCCGCTGCCGGTCTGGCGACCTGTCAGCGGAATTGCTGCGGCGGTGGCCTACGGCCGACAGCACGCGTTACTCGTTGTTCCCGGCCCGGCCACCGCCGGGGCTCTCCCCCTCGGCCGCCGACTGCCGCGCCGCTCCGGCGGGAGCGGGCTTGTCGAACTTCCCGGCGGCCGCCAGCTTCGCCAGAGCGGCACGCAGCTGAGGGCTCGGTACCTGATAGCCCCCCTCCTCCCGGAGCTTCGCGGGCTTCCCTCCGGCGCCCGGCCCGCCCGGCGCGGCTCCCGCGGTGCCCGCCGAGCCCGCCGAGCCCTGGCCGGGCCCGGCCACCGCCCCGGCCTGCTCCGGGGACGCGGTCCGGGCAGTCGACCGGCCCTCCGCCTGCACCCCGCCGGCACCGGCACCACCTGCACCCGCGGTGTCATCACCCGCACCGGTTGCCACCCCTGCCCCGGGCCGGCCCCCGCTCCCCGCGTCGGGGCCCAGCACCACGCTGGTCAGCTGCGTGAGGAGGTCGTCCGCGGGCGCCGGCGGGTGCTCCTCCCCGGCAGCCTCGCCCTGCGGAGCCCCCGCCCGGTGCTGCCCGGCAGCCTCGGTACGGGCGCCGTCCACCCACCGCCGGTGGGCCTGCTGCGCCTGCCGGTCGCCGGCCCGGGCCTCGGTGGCCAGGCCGTGGACGCCGGAGTCGGCGATCACCTCGTCCTCCTCCGGCGCCTGCCCGACGACCAGGCCGGGCCTGCGCCTGCCGCGCGTCCCCTTCTTGCCCCCGCCGTGGCCCGTGCCGTGCATGCCGCCCATTCCGGGTCCGCGCCCGGCGGCGCCCGCTCCGGCGGCGGCAGCACCCGCACCCGCTCTCGTGCCGGTACCGGCCGCCCCCGGGGCCAACGTCTGCCGCGTCGTGCCGGACGTGCCCGGCCCGGCCGTTCCCGCCCGGCGGCCCGCCGCGGCGGCGGCCGCCTCCGTACCGGCCGGCATGCCGAGGCCCGCGAAGGACGGCATGGCACCCGCCCGTGCCCGGCCCGCCGGCCCGCCGCCGGCGGCCTTGCGCCCGCCGAAGCCGCCGGCACCCCCCGCAGCGCCCCCGAGGCCGGACGCACCGGCCGCGCCGAGCGTGCCCGAGGACGAGCCCCCCGCACCGGCCGGGTCGCCGGCCCCACCGAAGGACCCCTGCGCACCGGTGCCCCCGACGGCGCCGGTGAATCCGGCCAGGTTCAGCCCCGGGAGGGCCGCACCGCCAGGCCGGCAAGCCGCTCCGCTCTCCTGTCCGGGCACCTCGGCCCGGACGAACTCGGAGCGCGGCGCCTCCGGTGGACGGAAACCGGCGAGCACCGGCCGTGCGTCAGCACCCGTTCCGCCTCCCGCGCCCGCGCCGGGGGCACCGGCCTCGGGGCCCCCGGCGCCACCGCCCGGACCTCCTGCACCCCCGAGCGCGCAGGCCTGTCCGGCGCTGTCCATCCGCTCGACCGAGCCGGCGGTCTGACGGAGCATCGAGTCGACGGCCGCGCTCGCCTGCCCGATGTGGTGGTGGCAGGAGTCGACCGCCAGCCTGACGCCCTCGGACTGGGCGGCGGCCTCGGGCGCGGCCCCGGGCATGGTGCCGTCGAGGTACTCCTTGGCGGACCTGAGCTGCTGCACCATGGCCGCCTTGGTGCTGCTGACGGTGCCGGAGGCCTCGTGGAGACAGCGCGCCATCGCGAGCCCGGCGTCCAGCACGGTGACGGCATGGGCGTCGTCGTGGCCGGCGTACTTCTCCAGGTACTGCCGGAACCCGTCGGCGGCCGCCCCCGACATGTGCGCCGCGGCCTGCCGCGCACTCGCCACGATGCCGCGCGCCCGGGGCTCGGCCGCGGTGTTCCAGGCGTCCCACGCCCGGGCGAGCTCCGCGAGCTGGTCCTCATCGGCGTCGGGGAAGGCTATCGCCGCTCCGTTGTCGTTGTTCTTGACGGTCGTGAGCACCGCTGCCAGGTCGGCGGGCAGCTCGATCATGGAACTGGTCACTTTCTCGGGCGAACCGGGAGGGCCGGGGAACCGGCCGGAGCACGCGGGCGCGCGGGTTCGGCGGGCGGCCGGCGGACGGTCGGCGGACGAACCGGGCGGTCGGGTGGAAGAACCGCTGGTGGAGCCGGGGAGGATCAGACGGCGGCGGTGGTGCCGACGGCCGCCGCCGGGCCACCGGCGGCCCCGGCAGCCCCGGCCTCGCCCGCGAGGACGTCCCGCAGACCGGCCGCGTGACTGCCGTCCGCCTCGCGGTAGTGCCGGCACATCTGCAGCAGGTTCTCGGCCATCCGGCCGGAGTTCCACAGGTAGCGGCGCATGCCCTGGAGCGCCTGCTCCTGGTGCCCGATCAGCCCGCCTACCCAGGGCCCGGCCCCGGCCCCGGCCCCGGCCCCGGTCCCGGCCGCCGCTCCGCCGCCCAGCAGCGCCCGACCCAATTGATCGGTGCCGTACGCAGCCGGGGAGACGCGCCGGACGGCGGCCTCGACCTTGGCGGCGTGCGGTTCCAGTTCCTGGACGAGGGCCTGGATCTTCCTGGCGGCCGCCTCCACCTCGTCGAGGTCGATCCGGAACGACCCACTGCTCATCGGACTCACACTCACCATCCCGGCTGAACCACTGACGCTGGTGACCGACCATCCCGCATCCGCGTAACCGGCCGATAAGCGGTTCGTGAGCGAATCGCACGCAGGTGGCTCCGCTCCGAGGTCACCCAACCGCCAGGCCCGGCGAGCCCCCCGGGCCGGAAGCCCCCGCCCCCGGGCGCGCGAACGGCGAACGGCGGCCCGCCCCGGATCGGGGCAGACCGCCGTCAGGAATCGTCCGGCTGTCCGAAGCCGGGCACCGCCGGAGCTAGAGGACCCGCGTCATCGTCCGGTGCGGGATCCCGGCGTCCAGGTACTCCGGCCCCTCGGCCACGTACCCCAGCCGCTCGTAGAAGCCCATCGCCCGCACCTGCGCGTGCAGCTCGACCTCACGCGCCCCGCGCGCGACCCCGGCCGCCTCGACCGCGCGCACCAGCTCGGCGCCCAGCCCGGTCCCGCGCGCCGTCCGCACGACCGCGAGCCGCCCGAGCAGGACCCGCCCCTCGATCCCGCCGGTCAGCTTCAGCGCCTGCTCGCCGTGGATCAGCCGGGCGGTGCCCAGCGGCCGGCCGTCCGCGCCGACCGCCAGCAGGTGCTCCGAGGTGCCGTCGAGGTCGTCCCACTCCTCCTCCTCGGCGATCCCCTGCTCGACCACGAACACCTCGCGCCGGACGCCGTGCACCAGCGCGAGGTCCGCTTCGCCCTCGGCCACCCTGATGGTCCGCTCATCCCAGCCTCCCCGTCCCGGTTCCGTCAGCTCTCCGAAGCGATGATGTCCAGCGCCTTGCGCAGGTCCGCCGGGTACTCGCTGCTGAACTGCACCCACTCTCCGTCCGCCGGGTGCTCGAAGCCCAGCGAGACCGCGTGCAGCCACTGCCGGGTCAGCCCGAGCCGCTTGGCCAGCGTCGGGTCGGCGCCGTAGGTGAGGTCGCCCACGCAGGGGTGCCGCAGCGCCGACATGTGCACCCGGATCTGGTGGGTGCGGCCGGTCTCCAGCTTGATGTCCAGCAGCGAGGCGGCCCGGTAGGCCTCGATCAGGTCGTAGTGGGTGACGGACGCCTTGCCGTCGCGGGTGACCGCCCACTTCCAGTCCGAGCTGGGGTGGCGCCCGATCGGCGCGTCGACGGTGCCGCTCAGCGGGTCCGGGTGGCCCTGGACCAGGGTGTGGTACTTCTTCTCGGTCACCCGGTCGTGGAACTGCCGCTTGAGGTCGGTGTAGGCGCGCTCGGACTTGGCCACCACCATCAGGCCGGAGGTGCCGACGTCGAGCCGGTGCACGATGCCCTGGCGCTCGGCGGCCCCCGAGGTGGAGATGCGGTAGCCGGCCGCGGCGAGGCCGCCGATGACGGTCGGGCCGGTCCAGCCGGGGCTGGGGTGGGCGGCGACGCCGACCGGCTTCTCGACGAGCACGATGTCCTCGTCGTCGTGCACGATCCGCATGCCGTCGACCGGCTCGGCGACGATCTGCACGGGCGCGGCGGGGGCGGGGATCTCGACCTCCAGCCAGGAGCCGGCGGTCACCCGGTCCGACTTGCCGGCCACGGCGCCGTCGAGCGTCACCTTGCCCTCGGCGGCCAGCTCGGCGGCCTTGGTCCGGGAGAAGCCGAACATCCGGGCGAGGGCGGCGTCGAGGCGCTCACCCTCCAGGCCGTCGGGAACGGGGAGGCTGCGGATCTGCGCTGCGGTACTCACCCGTACGAGTATGCCGGACGCGCGGCCCGCCCCTTACCCGTCCGGCTCCGCGCTCACTCCCCGTCGGACGCGCCGCCCCGCTCCGCCTTCGCGCCCTTCTCGGCCTGCTGGTGGACGGTGCCGTCCGGGTTGCTGCCGCGGAAGGAGAGCAGCACGACCAGGATGCCGCCGCAGACGATCGCCGAGTCGGCGAGGTTGAAGACCGCGAAGTGCTGGACGGAGATGAAGTCCACCACGTGGCCGCGGAAGGCGGCCGGCGCGCGGAACAGCCGGTCGGTGAGGTTGCCCAGCGCCCCGCCGAGCAGCAGGCCGAGCGCGATCGCCCACGGGAGGCTGTAGAGCCGGCGGGCGATCCGCCAGATCACCACGATCACGGACGCGGCGATCACGGTGAAGACGATGGTCAGGGCCTGGCCCATACCGAAGGCGGCGCCGGAGTTGCGGATCACCTGGAAGGTCACCACGTCGCCGATCACCTTGATCGCCGCGTGGTTCTCCAGCCGCGCCACGACCAGCAGCTTGGTGCCCAGGTCGATCATGAAGGCGACGAGCGCGACGGCCATCAGCACGCCGATCCGCCGCCGGCCCTTCGGCGCCTCCTGCGCCACCGGGGCGGCGGTCACCTCACCGGGCTCGGCCACGACCTCCTCCACGGCTTCGGCGGGGGTGGGGACGACGTCGTCCCGCGTCTGGGGGGAACCTTGCGTACTGATGATCCGCTCCGCTGCCGTGACGTGGGTGGGCCGGTGGACTGCCCGATCGAGACGGATCAGGCGACGTTACGGGGTCGAGCGTACGGCAAGCCCGACCCCCGCGTCCGTCCCGGTCAGCGGCGTTCCTGCTTGGCCTTGCACTGGACGCAGAGCGTCGCCCGCGGGAACGCCTGCATCCGGGCCTTGCCGATGGCCTGGCCGCAGGACTCGCAGGTGCCGAAGCCGACGCCCTCCAGCCGGGCCAGCGCGTGCTCGGTCTGGGCGAGGCTGTCCCGGGCGTTGTTGGCCAGCGCCAGCTCGCTCTCCCGCGAGATGTTCTTCGTGCCGGCGTCCACCTGGTCGTCGCCGGCTCCGTCGTTGGAGTCCCGCATCAGCCCGGTGATGGCCGCCTCGGCCGCGTCGATCTCGTTCTGCAGCCGGTCCAGGTCGCTGATCAGCTCGGCGTGCAGTTCGTGCACCTCCTCCGAGGTCCACGGGTCCTCACCCGGACGGACGGGCAGCTCGGCCGGGTCCACCGATTCGGCGCCGCCGCGGGCCGCGGCGGCGGCCGGGGTGCGGGTGCGGCCGGGGGCCACGATCGTGGTGTCGTTGCTGGTCTTGTGCCGTGCGGTAGTGGTCACGGTCCCCTCCCCTGGTTCGCCTGCCACGGCCTTGCGTGCCCGCTTGGTGGCGGTACCCGCGCCGGTTGCCTTCTCAGCCATGGCTTCGACCCCATCTACGAACGAATCGAGCCGCCGGTTCCCGGCGGCTTCCAGTGCCGGAACGATAATCCCCATCAAAACCGGTCACAACATGACATACCGACGCCTCACAATGATCCCACCCGGGCAGCCGTCACAGCCGCCCCGCCCGCGCGCTGACCAGAGTTGTGCCCAGATCACCCCCTCCTAACCGCCCCCCGCGTGCCGCACCGGTGACGGACAAAACCGACTTGCGGCGGCCGATACACTGGGCCTGCAAGGCGCAGATGGGACGAGTACCGACGTACGCAGCCACCAGCGACCCGGGGACGGTGCGAGCCCGGGGGTGTGCACGGCGGGAAGATCACCCCGGAGCCGCCGGAAGAACGGCCGCCAGGCATCGCGCGGCGGCCCACTAGAACCGGCAGCAAGCCCAAACAAGAGGGCCGCAGGCAGCACCGCGGCCAAGGAGGGTGGTACCGCGGGGCGGCATGCCGTCTCGTCCCTCCGTCGGATCCAGTCCACGTCCGCCGGAGGTTTGACAGCCGCGATGAGTACCTACAACTCCGTCCCCGCGCAGGTGGATCTGCCTGCCCTGGAGCACCAGATCCTCTCCTTCTGGCAGGACAACAAGGTCTTCCAGCGCAGCCTGGAGCAGTCCGAGGGCCGCCCCGAGTGGGTGTTCTACGAGGGCCCGCCGACCGCCAACGGGATGCCCGGCGCCCACCACATCGAGGCCCGCGTCTTCAAGGACGTCTTCCCCCGCTACCGGACGATGAAGGGCTACCACGTCGCCCGCAAGGCCGGCTGGGACTGTCACGGCCTCCCGGTCGAGCTGGCCGTCGAGAAGGAGCTCGGCTTCTCCGGCAAGCAGGACATCGAGGCGTACGGCATCGCCGAGTTCAACGCCAAGTGCCGCGAGTCGGTGACCCGCCACACTGACGCCTTCGCCGAGCTGACCACCCGCATGGGGTACTGGGTCGACCTCGACGAGGCCTACCGGACGATGGACCCGTCCTACGTCCAGTCCGTCTGGTGGTCGCTCCAGCAGATCTTCGACAAGGGCCTGCTGGTGCAGGACCACCGCGTCGCCCCCTGGTGCCCGCGCTGCGGCACCGGCCTGTCCGACCACGAGCTGGCCCAGGGCTACGAGACCGTGGTCGACCCCTCGGTGTTCGTGCGCTTCCCGCTGACCTCCGGCCCGCTGGCCGGCGAGGCCGCGCTGCTGGTCTGGACGACCACGCCGTGGACGCTGGTCTCCAACACCGCCGCCGCCGTCCACCCCGAGGTCACCTACGTGGAGGCCACCGACGGCAAGGAGCGGCTCGTCGTCGCCGAGCCGCTGGTCGCCAAGGCGCTCGGCGAGGGCTGGGAGACCACCGGCCGGTCCTTCACCGGTGCCGAGATGGAGCGCTGGGCCTACCGCCGCCCGTTCGACCTGGTCGAGATCGAGGACGCGCACTTCGTCCTCAACGCCGACTACGTCACCACCGAGGACGGCACCGGCATCGTCCACCAGGCCCCGGCCTTCGGCGCCGACGACCTGGCGACCTGCCGCAAGTACGGCCTGCCGGTGGTCAACCCGGTCCTCGCGGACGGCACCTTCGCCCCCGACGTCCCGCTGGTCGGCGGCCAGTTCTTCAAGAAGGCGGACGAGGCCCTGGTCAAGGACCTCCAGGCCCGCGACCTGCTCTTCCGCCACGTGCCCTACGAGCACAGCTACCCGCACTGCTGGCGCTGCCACACCGCGCTGCTCTACTACGCGCAGCCGTCCTGGTACATCCGGACCACCGCCGTCAAGGACGCGCTGATCCGCGAGAACGAGGCCACCAACTGGTACCCGGAGACGGTCAAGCACGGCCGCTTCGGCGACTGGCTGAACAACAACATCGACTGGGCGCTCAGCCGCAACCGCTACTGGGGCACCCCGCTGCCGATCTGGCGTTGCGAGGAGGGTCACCTCACCTGCGTCGGCTCCCTGGCCGAGCTCTCCGAGCTGACCGGCACCGACCAGAGCGACCTCGACCCGCACCGCCCGTTCATCGACGAGGTCGTCTTCGCCTGCCGCGAGTGCGGCGGCACCTCGACCCGGGTGCCCGAGGTGATCGACGCCTGGTACGACTCGGGCTCGATGCCCTTCGCCCAGTACGGCTACCCGTACAAGAACAAGGAGCTGTTCGAGAAGCGCTACCCGGCGCAGTTCATCTCCGAGGCGATCGACCAGACCCGCGGCTGGTTCTACACGCTGATGGCCGTCGGCACCCTGGTGTTCGACAAGAACAGCTACGAGAACGTCGTGTGCCTGGGCCACATCCTGGCCGAGGACGGCCGCAAGATGTCCAAGCACCTGGGCAACATCCTGCAGCCGATCCCGCTGATGGACCAGCACGGCGCCGACGCGGTCCGCTGGTTCATGGCGGCCGGCGGCTCGCCCTGGTCGGCCCGCCGGGTCGGCCACGGCACGATCCAGGAGGTGGTCCGCAAGACCCTCCTCACCTACTGGAACACCGTCGCCTTCCAGGCCCTCTACGCCCGCACCTCCGGCTGGGCCCCTTCCGCGGGCGACCCGGCCCCGGCCGACCGCCCGCAGCTGGACCGCTGGGTGCTCTCCGAGCTGAACTCCCTGGTCCGCGACGTCGACGCGGCCTTCGAGGCGTACGACACCCAGCGCGCCGGCAAGCTGCTCTCCGGCTTCGTCGACGACCTCTCCAACTGGTACGTCCGCCGCGGCCGCCGCCGCTTCTGGCAGGGCGACGCCGCCGCGCTCGCCACCCTGCACGAGGCGCTGGAGACGGTGACCCGCCTGATGGCCCCGCTCACCCCGTTCATCACCGAGCGGGTCTGGCAGGACCTGGTCGTCCCGGTCGTCCCGGACGCCCCGGCCTCGGTCCACCTGGCCGCCTGGCCGGAGGCCGACGAGACGCTGATCGACGCCGACCTCTCCCGGCACATGGCGCTGGTCCGCCGCCTGGTCGAGCTGGGCCGGGCCACCCGGGCCGAGTCCGGCGTGAAGACCCGCCAGCCGCTGTCCCGGGCGCTGATCGCCGCCCAGGGCTGGGAAGAGCTGCCCGCCGACCTGCGCGCGCAGATCGCCGAGGAGCTCAACGTCTCCACCCTGGAGTCCCTGGCGGAGGTCGGCGGCTCGCTGGTCGACACCACCGCCAAGGCCAACTTCCGCGCGCTGGGCAAGCGTTTCGGCAAGGGCGTGCAGGACGTCGCCAAGGCGGTCGCCGCCGCCGACGCCGCCGCGCTCGCCGCCGAGCTGCGGGCCGGCGGCACCACCGGCGTCGAGCTGAACGGCGAGCGGATCGAGCTGAGCCCGGACGAGGTGGTCATCACCGAGACCCCGCGCGAGGGCTGGGCCGTCGCCAACGAGTCCGGCGCCACCGTCGCCCTCGACCTGGCGATCACCCCGGAGCTCAAGCGCCTGGGCATCGCCCGCGACGCGATCCGCCAGATCCAGGAGGCCCGCAAGAACTCCGGCCTGGACGTCGCCGACCGGATCGTCCTGCGCTGGCGCGCCACCGCCGAGGAGACCGCCGAGGCCATCGCCGAGCACGGCCCGCTGGTCGCCGAGGAGGTCCTGGCCACCGACTTCGCCGCCGGTGCCGCCGACTGGGAGTCCGAGACCTTCTCCGACGAGAACCTCGGCCTCGCCTTCCAGCTCCGCAAGGCCTGACCCGCCCCGAAGCCGCCGACGGTCACCGACCGTCGGCGGCTTCGTCGTTCCCCGGCCTCCCCCAAGACAGGCCCTGGGCGGGTGCGACAACGGAAGCGCCCCCTCCCCGACCCCGGAGGGTCGAGAAGGGGGCGCTCCGGCGAACCGCGCTTAGTTGTCGCCGTCCTCGTCGATCAGGAACCCGCGCATCGGCGCCGGCGCCTGCTGCATCGGCTGCGGAGGCTGCGGCCGGACGGCCGCCATCGGCTGCGTCATCCCGGCCGGCTGCATCTGCGGCGCACCGGAGTTGCCGCCCGAGGACTGCCCGCCGAAGCTCGGCGCACCCGAGTTCCCGCCGAAGGAGCTCTGCCCGCCGAAGGACGGCTGGTTCCCGCCGAAGGACGGCTGGTTGCCACCGAAGCTCGGCGCACCGCTGCTCATCGTGGACGCACCGGCCGGAGCCATCGACGACGCGGCCGGCGGCAGCGAAGCGGTGGCCGGGATGCGCGGCGGGGCGAGCGAGTCGTCCGCCTGCGACTCCAGCTGGCGCAGCTGGGTCTCCAGGTAGGACTTCAGGCGCGTGCGGTACTCGCGCTCGAACGCCCGCAGGTCCTCGACCTTGCGCTCCAGCGTGGCGCGCGCGGACTCCAGCGAGCCCATCGCGACGCGGTGCTTCTCCTGCGCGTCCCGCTCCAGGGCGTCGGCCTTGGCACGGGCGTCGCGCTCCAGGCCCTCGGCGCGGCTGCGGGCCTCGCCGACGATCTTGTTGGCCTCGGAGCGGGCCTCGGAGATCGCCTGGTCGGCGGTCTGCTGGGCGAGCGCCAGCACGCGGGCCGCGCTGTCGCCGCCGGGGCCCTGCTGCTGCATCGGGCCGCCGAGCGGACCGCCCATCTGCTGCTGCGGGCCGCCCATCGGGCCACCCATCTGCTGCATCTGCTGCTGGCCCATGCCCTGGCCCATCGGGTTGCCCATGCCCTGCGGGCCGCCGGGGCCGCCCATCGGCTGGAGCATCTGACCACCCATCGGCTGGACCAGCTGCTGCTGGCCGCCCATGGTCTGGTTCATCTGCTGCTGCGGGCCGCCCATCGGGCCGCCCTGGCCGGCGGGGAGCTGCGGGGCACCGGACGGCAGGCCGAGCGGCTGGTTGCCCATCTGCTGCTGCGGGCCGCCCATCTGCTGCGGGCCACCGGGGCCGCCCATCTGCTGCGGACCGGGGCCCTGCTGCTGGCCGGGGACCGGCGGGCCGGATATGGCGGCCGGCACGGGGGCGCCGGGACGCGCGTCCTGCGGCGGCTCCTTGCGCATGTTGGCCTGGTTCTGCGCGGCGGCACGGGTCGCGGCGGCCAGCTTGGCACGCAGGTCCTCGTTCTCGCGGAGAAGGCGGGTCAGCTCCGCCTCGACCTCGTCGAGGAAGGCATCGACCTCGTCCTCGTCATAGCCTTCGCGCAGGCGGACGGTCGTGAACTGCTTGTTCCGAACGTCCTCGGGGGTCAATGGCATCTCTTCACCTCAACGTGATCGTCGGCACACCGGCATCCTGTCGCATCGCTCACCTACGACTAGGGCCGCACAAGCGAGATCAGGACATACACAATGATCATCAGTACGAAGAAGGACAGGTCGAGCGCCACGCCCCCGAGACGCAACGGCGGAATGAACCGCCGAAGAAGCTTGAGCGGCGGATCCGTGACAGTGTACGTGGCCTCCAGGACCAGGACCATGGCCTTGCCGGGCCGCCACGAACGCGCGAACTGGAACACCCAGTCCATCACCAGCCGCGCAAGCAGGAACACCAGGAAGACGGTCAGCGCGTAATAGAGCACCGCCCACACGATCTCCATCGCGCTTCCCTCTCCCCGGTCCGCGGCCCTCGGGCCGTGCCGCCTGTCGCTAACTCGCTGTCGATCAGATCCACACGTAAAGTCGTGGCCGGGTCAGCTCTGGTTGAAGAACCCACCCTCGGCGATCCGAGCCTTGTCCTCCGCCGTGACATCGACGTTAGCAGGCGACAGCAGGAACACCTTCTGCGTCACGCGCTCGATACTGCCGTGCAGACCGAAGACGAGTCCAGCGGCGAAGTCTACGAGGCGCTTGGCATCGGTGTCGTCCATCTCGGTCAGATTCATGATCACCGGCGTCCCGCCGCGGAACTGTTCCCCGATGGTACGGGCCTCGTTGTAGGTCCGGGGGTGCAGAGTGGTGATGCGGTAGGGCTCTCGTTCGTTCACTACCTTGGGCATGATCACCGGGGCGCTCTTCTCCAGGTTGTGGCGGCGTTCGGGTGTGATGGACGACACTGGGGCCATCCTCGGGGTCTCCTGCCGGATCGGCACCGCGGCCGGCACCGGCTGCGGGGTGATCGAGGAGACCGGGGCGGGCGCCGGCGCGGCCGGCCGGGGGATGTCCTCGGTCCGCCCGGTACGGATCGGCTCCGGGTCCGCGTCGTAGTCGTCGTCGGGGTCGTACCCCTGGCCGTCGTACGTCTCGTCCTCCACGAGGCCGAGGTAGACCGCCATCTTGCGCATCGCGCCGGCCATGCTCCTGTCTCCTCCGCTAGTGGTGGACCGGCTCCTTCACCGGCGGCCGGGCCGCTGGGGCCCCGCCTGCGGATTCCGCGGTCCGCCCATGACGATCCGCCAGGCCGACGGCCGGTCAGAAGTTCGGGTGGGGACCCGCGGAGCTGCGATCCACGGTTGGCTAGCGCCCGGTACAGCTGCTAGCTTCTGTCCTATTTTGTCCTGCAGTCTGATCTACTACCCGGTGACGTTACCCGAGGGGTGACCGCACTCCGAGTACCGCCGTTCCGACGCGCACATGTGTCGCCCCGGCGGCAACGGCCTGTTCGAGGTCACCACTCATCCCTGCGGAAACCATGGTGGCAGCAGGATGGGCCGCCCGTACGGCGGTTGCGATTTCCGCCAGCCGCCCGAACGCACGGGCCGGGTCGCCGGCGAGCGGTCCGGCCAGCGGGGCGACGGTCATCACGCCGTCCAGCCGGAGGCCGGGCGCACCGGCGATCGCGTCGGCCAGCGCCTCGACGTCGTCCGGGGCGACCCCGGCCCGTCCCTCGCCCTCGCCGTGCGCCTTGTCCAGCGCGACCTGCACCAGGCAGCCCAGCTCGGGGCGCCCGGCCTTCAGCACGGCCGCGGAGAGCGACTCGACCAGCCGCAGCCGGTCCACCGAGTGCACGTGGTTCGCGTACCGGACGACCGAGCGGACCTTGTTGGTCTGCAGCTGGCCGACGAAGTGCCAGTCCAGCGGAAGGTTTCTGCACTGCTCCGCCTTGGGGGCGGCGTCCTGGTCCCGGTTCTCCGCGACGTCGGTGACGCCGAGTCCGGCCAGCAGCGCGGTGTCCTCGGCCGGGTAGGTCTTGGTGACGACGACCAGCTTCACCTCTTCGCGCGCCCGCCCGGCGGCCGCACAGGCGTCGGCGATCCGCCGCTCGACGACCTCGAGGTTGGTCCCGAGTTCCTCGTACCGGGCCCGCTGGCCCTCCGTCAGGGCGGCGAGGAATTCCCGCCCGCCCGGGAACGGTCCGTAGATGTCGTTCGTCATGACAGTTCAGAGCCCAACCAGACGTAGCTCGCGAGCCGGCCCGTGCGCTGCTCGCGGCGGTAGGAGTAGTGATCGGAAGATTCGAGGGTGCAGACCGATGATCGCACCAACTCGGTGACTCCCGCAGCGGCCAGTTGCGCCGCCACTCCCTCCGGCAGGTCCAGCGCCGGGGTCCCCCAGGAGGTCTCGGCGCGGGTGGCCGGCACCAGCCCGGCGACCTCGTCGCGCAGTCCGGCCGGCACCTCGTAGCAGCGGCCGCAGACGGCCGGCCCGATCGCGGCGGTGATCCGCCCGGGCTCGGCGCCCAGCTCCACCATCGCCCGGACCACCGCCGGCACCACGCCGGCCGCGAGCCCGGGCCGGCCCGCGTGGGCCGCCCCGGCCACGCCCGCCACCGGGTCGGCCAGCAGGACCGGGGTGCAGTCGGCGGTCAGCACCGCCAGCGCCAGCGGCCGGTCGGTGACCAGCGCGTCGACCGTCGGGGCCTCCCCCGCCGGCTGGCGCTCCGTCACCACCGCGACGTCGGCCCCGTGCACCTGGTTCATCCAGACCACGTCCGCCGGGTCCAGCCCGAGCTCACGGGCGGCGAGCGCCCGGTTCTCCCGGACGGCGGCCGGATCGTCCCCCACCGCGCCGCCGAGGTTCAGCTCCCCGTACGGCGAAGTGCTCACCCCGCCCCACCGGGTGGTGAAGGCGAAGTGAGCACCGTTGCGTTCGACGCGATCGATCACTTAAGGAAGTCCGGGACGTCGAGCTCCTCGGCGGGGCTCTCCACGAACGGCTGGCGGGCCGGCTGCACCTGCGGCGGCACCGGGGCGGCGGTCGCGGTGGCCGGGGTCTCGGCCGGACGCGCCGGGGCCGGGGTCTCGGCCTCCGGGCGGGCGGTCACCGAGCCGATGCTCCCGTAGGACGGCCGGGTCGCCGGGCGCTCGGGGGCCGCGGCCGGGGTGCCGGCCGCCGGGGTCTGCTGCGAGGCCTTGACCACCGGGTCGCGGACGATGGCGGGCGGCTGGCCGCCGTCGAAGCCGGCCGCGATCACGGTGACCCGGACCTCGTCGCCGAGCGCGTCGTCGATGACCGCACCGAAGATGATGTTGGCCTCGGGGTGCGCGGCCTCGCTGACCAGCTGGGCCGACTCGTTGATCTCGAACAGGCCGAGGTCGGAGCCGCCGGAGATGGAGAGCAGGACGCCGCGGGCGCCGTCGATCGAGGCCTCCAGCAGCGGCGAGGAGATCGCCATCACGGCGGCCGCCTTCGCGCGGTCCTCGCCGCGGGCGGAGCCGATGCCCATGAGCGCCGAGCCGGCGTCCGACATGACCGACTTGACGTCGGCGAAGTCGAGGTTGATCAGACCCGGGGTGGTGATCAGGTCGGTGATGCCCTGGACACCGGAGAGCAGCACCTGGTCGGCGGAGCGGAACGCGTCCAGCACACTGACCTGGCGGTCCGAGATGGACAGCAGCCGGTCGTTCGGGATGACGATGAGGGTGTCGACCTCTTCGCGCAGGCCGGCGATGCCGTCCTCGGCCTGGTTGGCCCGGCGACGGCCCTCGAAGGTGAAGGGCCGGGTGACCACGCCGATGGTCAGCGCGCCGAGCGAGCGGGCGATGTTGGCCACCACGGGCGCGCCGCCCGTGCCCGTGCCACCACCCTCGCCCGCGGTCACGAAGACCATGTCGGCCCCCTTGAGGACCTCCTCGATCTCCTCGCGGTGGTCCTCGGCGGCCTTCCGGCCGACCTCGGGGTTGGCGCCGGCGCCGAGGCCCCGGGTGAGTTCACGGCCCACATCGAGCTTGACGTCGGCGTCGCTCATCAGGAGGGCCTGCGCATCGGTGTTGATCGCGATGAACTCGACGCCCTTGAGACCGACCTCGATCATCCGGTTGATGGCGTTGACACCACCGCCGCCGATACCGACGACCTTGATGACTGCGAGGTAGTTCTGCGGTGCTGCCACGTCGAAGGCCTCTCGCCTCGAATTTCCGGGTCGGCCGGCTCCCGGTGAGGTGCCGTACCGACGGATGTCGATGGGTAGGGAGCCTGGTTTCTGACTGAATGTCCGAAATGCCGACCGCCGACCCCAACCCTAAACTTGACCTTTAGGGTTAGTCCTGTGCCCCCGTCACATCACCAGGGGACACAGTCTGGTGACACAGGACACTAGGTGGCCCCGGGCACGTGTTTCAACGAACACGCCGAGCTTCCCTTTTTCTTTTGAGCCTATGTGATCATCAACCGGCCGGTGAAACCGGGGTGACCACCAAGGTTCGGGCCGCCGCCGATAGGCGTCAACCCCTTCCCCACACAAAGAACCTACCGGATCATCCGGACACCGCCGGCGCCTCCGGCGCACTCACGTCGAAGTTCGTACCCTTCTGATGCAGCAGCGCCACCAGGACCCGGGCCTTTCGATCGATCTGCTCCGGACTCCCCCAGCGGACCGTCGCACCCCCGCCGAGCTGCAGCTGGATGTCGTCGTAGGAGTGCACCAGCACCGCCCCGGCCCGCTGCCGGACTTCCGCGGGCAGCCCGGCGGCCACCGCCACCGCCCCCTGCACCAACTGCGCCCGGGTGATCACCGAGTCCGCGTCCCGGGCCGGCTGGCCGAGCCGCAGCTCCACCACCGGCACCCCCTCGGGGGCGGCCGCCTCGGTGGCGAAGCTCACGCCGCCCGCGTCGACCTGGGTGAACCGGCCGTCCTCCCCCTTGACCGCGGCCACCGCCTGCCGCTGGGTGATCTTCACCTGCAGCGTGTGCGGCCAGCCGCGCCAGACCTCGGCCCCGGCCACCCGCGGGATCGCCTCGACCCGGCGGGTGACGTCGGCCAGGTCCACCCGCGCCAGCGGGCCGTCACCGAGCTCGCCGATCGCCGTGCGGACCTGGTCGGCCGTCACCTTGTCGTCCGCGACCCCCTGCACCGCGACGCTGCGCACGTCCAGCACGGAGGAGTAGAAAACCAGCCAGGCCAGCGCGCCGAGCACCGTGGCGCCGAGCGCGCCCAGCACCACGATGCCCCGCCGGGAGAGCCGGAGCCGGGGAGCGTGCTCCTCGTCCCCGAACTCCAGCTCTTCCCGCGGGTACCCCCGGCCGGAGGCCGGGGGAGGGTCGGCGAGCCGGCCGTCAGCCACGGCGGCGACCACCCCGGGCGGCCTCGATCGCCTCGTACACCATGCCGACCAGCAGTTCGTCGGCGTCCCGGCGGCCGAACTCGGCGGCCGCGCGGCTCATGTCCCAGAGCCTCTGCGGGTCGGTGAGCACCGGCAGCACGTTCTGCAGCACCCAGTCCGGGGTCAGCTCGGCGTCGTCGACCAGCAGGCCGCCGCCGGCCTTGACCATCGGCTGGGCGTTCAGCCGCTGCTCGCCGTTGCCGATCGGCAGCGGGACGAAGGCGGCGGGCAGGCCGACGGCGGCCAGCTCGGCCACCGTCATGGCACCGGCCCGGCAGAGCATCAGGTCCGCGGCGGCGTACGCGAGGTCCATCCGGTCCACGTACGGCACCGGGCGGTACGGCGGCATCCCGGGGACGTCGTCCACCTGCGGCAGCTCGTTCTTCGGGCCGACCGCGTGCAGGATCTGCACGCCGTACTGCTGCAGCCGCGGCGCGATCGCGGTGATGGTCTCGTTGAGGCGGCGGGCGCCCTGCGAGCCGCCGGAGACCAGCAGGGTGGGCAGCCGCTGGTCGAGGCCGAAGTACTGCCGGGCCTCCGGGCGGGCCGCGTTGCGGTCCAGGGTGGCGATGGTCCGGCGCAGCGGGATGCCGATGTACCGGGAGTCGCGCAGCTTGCTGTCCGGCGTGGAGACGGCGACGAAGTCGCTGTACCGGGCGCCGATCTTGTTGGCCAGGCCGGGGCGCGCGTTGGCCTCGTGCACCACGATCGGCACGCCGGCCCGCTTGGCGGCCAGGTAGGCCGGCATCGCGACGTAGCCGCCGAAGCCGACCACGACGTCGGCGTTGACCCGCTCGATGATCTCCTGGGCGGCCCGGACGGTGCCGCGCAGCCGGCCCGGGACGGTGATCAGCTCGGGCGTGGGCTTGCGGGGCAGCGGGACGGCCGGGATCAGCTCCAGCTGGTAGCCGCGCTCGGGTACCAGCCGGGTCTCCAGGCCGCGCTCGGTGCCCAGGGCGGTGATCCCGATGGACGGGTCGTGCCTGCGGAGGGCGTCCGCGAGGGCGAGGGCCGGCTCGATGTGACCGGCGGTCCCCCCGCCGGCGAGTACGACATGCACCGAAATTCACCGCTCCCTGCGCGTCGGCACCGGGGCCGGGCGCGCTGTGGTTCGTCGTCGTGGCAGCACCCGGGCCAGTCGTCTCCTGATCCGGGAGTTCTTGCTCCGGGCGGCCAGGGCCGCCTTCGCGCCGGAGGAGCTGCGTGCCAGGCAGAGCAGCACCCCGATCGCGGACATGGCCGACAGCATGGCGGAACCGCCGTAGGAGAACAGCGGGAGCGGGACGCCCGCGATGGGCAGCAGTCCCAGCGCCGACCCCAGGTTGATCACGGCCTGCGCCATGATCCAGGTGGTGGCGGCTCCCGCGGCGTACCTGACGAAGGGATCCTTCGTACCGATGGCCACACGGATACCCGCGTAGCCTAGTGCCGCGAAGAGACCGATCACCGACAGCGTCCCCACCAGGCCCAGTTCCTCGCCGGTCGCGGCGAAGATGAAGTCGGTGTGCGCCTCCGGGAGCTGGCCCCATTTCTCGACGCCCGCGCCGAGGCCGGAACCGAACAGACCGCCGAGTCCGAACGAGTAGACGCCGTGCAGGGCCTGGAAGCAGGCGCCGGCCGGGTCGAGCTTGGTGACGCCGATGCAGGAGAGCCGTTCGGCCCGGTGCGGGACGGTCACCACCAGCGCGGTGCAGACCACGACGGCGACGCCGACGGTGGCCACGAACAGCCGCAGCGGCGCGCCGACCATCCAGAGCAGGCCGAACAGCATGGCCACCAGGATCATCGAGGTGCCCATGTCACCGCCGAGCATGATCATCGCCAGCAGCAGCAGCGCCCCGGGCACCAGCGGGACCAGCAGGTGTTTCCACTGGTCCAGGGTGCCGTTCCGCTGTTTCCGGGCGAGCAGGTCGGCGCCCCAGAGCACCAGGGCGAGCTTGGCGAACTCCGACGGCTGGAACTGGAAGAAGCCCAGATCCAGCCAATTCCGGTTGCCGTTGACCTCCACCCCGACGCCCGGGATCGCGACCAGCGCGAGCGCGCCGATCACCCCGAACATCACCGGGTAGACGATCACCCGCAGCACCGCGACCGGGACGGCCGCGAAGCAGATCAGCAGGACGAGGCCGAGCATCGCCGCGACCAGCTGTTTGAGGAAGTAGAACTGCGCCGAGCGGTGCTGGCCCAGGGCGAGGATCTGCGAGGCGGAGAAGACCATCAGCAGGCCGAGCACCACCAGCAGCAGCGTCGCGCCGATGATCAGCAGGTAGGGCGTGAGCGGCCGGTCCAGGGTGTACCGCAGGCGGGCCCGGAAGGCCTGTACGCGGGCCACCGGGCCGGCCGACTTGTAGGCGGTCGTGGTGGCCGAGATCACCCGCCACGGATCGGCGGGCGCCTTCTCCGGCGCACCGGAACCGCCCGCCCTGCCCTGCCCCGCCACCCTCTGTTCTCCCTCGTTTGCCAGGGCCCGCTCGCCCGGGTCGGGGCTCGCTCGCCGTCAGCGGGCCGTCAGCGGTCTGCCAGCTCCCGGACCGCCGCCGCGAAGAGGTCGCCGCGCTCGCCGTAGTTGGTGAACATGTCCATCGAGGCGCAGGCCGGGGCCAGCAGCACGGTGTCACCCGATTGGGCGAGTGACGCGGCCGTGCGGACCACCTCGGTCATCGCCACCGCGCCAGTCTGGCCCTCGGCCGCCTCGATCACCGGGACATCCGGCGCGTGTCGCGCCAGCGCCTCCCGGATCAGCCCGCGGTCCTCGCCGATCAGCACCGCGGCGCGCAGCCGCTCGGCCGCGCCCTGGACCAGGTCGTCGAAGGTGGCGCCCTTGGCCAGGCCGCCGGCGATCCAGACGATCGGCCGGTAGGCGGCCAGCGAGGCCGCCGCGGCGTGGGTGTTGGTGGCCTTCGAGTCGTCGATGTACGTGACGCCGTCGACCACCCCGACCTCGGCGATCCGGTGGGCGTCCGGACGGAAGGCCCGCAGGCCCTCGCGGACGGCCTTGGCGTCGACCCCGTAGGCCCGGGCGAGGGCGGCGGCGGCGAGCGCGTTGGCGATGTTGTGCGGCGCCGGCGGGTTCACGTCCTCCACCGAGCCCAGCTCGGCGGCGTTCTCGGTCCGGTCCGGGACGAAGGCGCGGTCCACCAGCAGGCCGTCGACCACGCCGAAGTTCGACGGGCCGGGCGAGCCGAGGCCGAAACCGATCGCCCGGCAGCCCTCCTCGACGTCGGCCTCGCGGACCAGCGCCTCGGTGGCCGGGTCGGCCAGGTTGTACACGCAGGCGACGACGTTGCCCTCGTAGATCCGGCCCTTGTCGGCGGCGTACGCCTCCATCGAGCCGTGCCAGTCCAGGTGGTCCGGCGCCAGGTTGAGCACGGCCGCCGAGTACGGGCGCAGCGAGGGCGCCCAGTGCAGCTGGTAGCTGGAGAGCTCGACGGCGAGCACGTCGTACGGCTCCTCGGCGAGCACGGCGTCCAGCACCGAGACCCCGACGTTGCCGACGGCGGCGGTGCGCTTGCCGGCGGCGGTGAGGATCGAGGCGAGCATCTGGACGGTGGTGGTCTTGCCGTTGGTGCCGGTGACGGCCAGCCAGGGGGCGGGCTCGCCGGTGGCGGGGTGCGGCCGGCGCAGGCGCCAGGCGAGTTCGACGTCGCCCCAGACCTCGACGCCGGCCGCGTCGGCGGCGGCGAACAGCGGGCTGCTGGGCGGCCAGCCGGGCGAGGTGACGATCAGCCGGGTGCCCTCGGGCAGGCTGTCGCCGTCGCCGAGGCGGACGGTGACGCCCTGGGCCTCCAGCTCGGCGGCGCGGGCCTTCAGTCCCTCGCCGGCGCCGCCGTCCACGACGGTGACGCGGGCGCCGAGGCCGTGCAGGACGCGGGCGGCGCTGATGCCGGAGACGCCGAGGCCGGCGACGACGACGGGCAGGTCCGCGAAGTCGGGGGCGGTCATCCGGTCACCCATCCCGCGTAGAAGAGGCCGAGGCCGACGGCGACGCAGAGGCCCTGGATGATCCAGAACCGGACCACGATCAGGACCTCGGTCCAGCCCTTGAGTTCGAAGTGGTGCTGCAGCGGGGCCATCTTGAAGACGCGCTTGCCGGTCATCCGGAAGGAGCCGACCTGGATGATCACCGAGAGGGTGATGATCACGAAGAGGCCGCCGAGCACCGCGACCAGCAGCTCGGTGCGGGAGCAGATCGCCAGGCCGGCCAGGGCGCCGCCGAGGGCGAGCGAGCCGGTGTCCCCCATGAAGATCTTGGCGGGCGAGGTGTTCCACCACAGGAAGCCGAAGCAGGAGCCCATCAGGGCCGAGGCGACCACGGCGAGGTCCAGCGGGTCGCGGACGTCGTAGCACTGGGCGGTGGCGGTGATGGCGTACGCGCAGCTCTGGGTGTACTCCCAGAGGCCGATGAAGGTGTAGGCGCCGAAGACCATCACCGAGGCACCGGTGGCGAGGCCGTCCAGGCCGTCGGTCAGGTTCACGCCGTTCGACATCGCGGCGATCATGAAGTACGCGAAGATGACGAACAGGACCGGGCCGATGGACCAGCCGAAGTCCCGGACGAAGGAGAGGTGCTGGGAGGCCGGGGTGAGTCCGCGGTCGTCGCTGAACTGCATCGCCAGGGCCGCGAAGGCGAGGGCGACGAAGGACTGGCCGAGCAGCTTCGCCTTGGCCCGCAGGCCGAGCGAGCGGCGCTTGACGACCTTGATGTAGTCGTCCAGGAAGCCGACCAGGCCCAGACCGGCCGTCAGGAAGAGCACGAGCAGCCCCGAGACGGTCGGGGACTCGCCCGTTATCGCCTTGGTGGCGAAGTAGGCGATCAGCGTCGCCAGGATGAAGGCGATGCCGCCCATGGTGGGCGTGCCCTTCTTGCTGTGGTGCGCCTTCGGGCCGTCGTCGCGGATGTACTGGCCGTAGCCGTGCCGTGCGAGCAGCTTGATCAGGGCCGGCGTGCCGAGCAGCGACAGGACCAGACCGATCATGCCGGAGAAGAGGATCTGCTTCATCAGGCGGCCGCACCGTCCGCGAGCAGCGCCTCGGCAACCTTCTCCAGCCCCACCGAGCGGGAGGCCTTCACCAGGACCACATCCCCCGGCCGAAGCTGACTGCGCAGCAGTTCGACCGCCGCGTCCGCGTCGGACACCAGCACCGACTCCTCACCCCACGAACCTTCGTTCCTCGCGCCCAGTTCCATGCAGGCCGCCTCGCGTCCGCCGACCGCCACCAGCTTGGTGACGTCCAGCCGGACGGCGAGCCGCCCGATGGCGTCGTGCTCGGCCAGGCTGTCCTCGCCGAGCTCCCGCATCTCGCCGAGCACCGCCCAGGTCCGGCGGCGCTCCGGGCCGCGGCCCCCCATCGAGACCAGCGCCCGCAGCGCGGCCCGCATCGAATCGGGGTTCGCGTTGTAGGCGTCGTTGACGACGGTGACACCATCGGCCCGGTCGACGACCTCCATGCGCCAGCGGGACAGCGCACCCGCCTCGCTGAGTGCTTCGGCGGTGTCGTCGACGGACATCCCGAGCTCCACCGCCACCGCGGCGGCGGCGAGGGCGTTCGAGACGTGGTGCTCACCGTACAGGCGCAGGTGCACGGGTGCGGAACCGGCTGGGGTGGTCAGCGTGAACGATGGCCGTCCGGTGGAGTCGAGGCGAACATCCCGTGCCCGGACGTGGGCGTCCGGGGACTCCCCGAACAGGACGACCTTCGCCCTGGTCCGGGCGGCCATGGCGCGCACCAGCCGGTCGTCGGCGTTGAGGATCGCGGCGCCGTCCGCGGGCAGCGCCTCGACCAGCTCGCCCTTGGCCTCGGCGATCGCCTCCTGGGAGCCGAACTCGCCGACGTGCGCGGTGCCGACGTTCAGCACCAGGCCGATCCGGGGCGGGGTGATCGAGGTGAGGTACTCGATGTCGCCCTTGTGCCGGGCGCCCATCTCCATCACCAGGTGCCGGGTGCCGGCCTCGACCCGCAGCGCGGTCATCGGGTGGCCGATCTCGTTGTTGAGCGAGCCGGGCGGGTAGACCGTCTCGCCGCGGCGCTGGAGCAGCTGGGCGATCAGGTCCTTGGTGCTGGTCTTGCCGGCCGAGCCGGTCAGCGCGACCACGGTGGTGGCCTCGGCGCGGGCGACCACGGCGCGGGCCAGCTTGCCGAGCGCGTCCACCACGCTGTCGACCAGGACGGCGGGCACGCCGACCGGGCGGGAGGCCAGCACCGCGACGGCGCCGGCCGCGACCGCCTGACCGGCGTAGTCGTGGCCGTCCACGTGCTCGCCGACGAAGGCCGCGAAGAGGCAGCCGGGGCGCACCTTGCGGGAGTCGACCTCGACCGGGCCGGTCACCCTGGTCCCGGGGTCGGCGCCGTCCAGGGTGCCTCCGACTGCTGCGGCCACCTCGGCGAGGGTCAGTGCGATCACGGCTGCTCCACTACTCCGGTGCCCCGGGCGGCCGTGGTCCGCGCGATGGCTTCGCGCAGGACCTCCCGGTCGTCGAAGGGGCGGATCTCGTCTCGTACGTACTGGCCAAGTTCGTGGCCCTTGCCGGCCACCAGCACGGTGTCCCCGGCCTGGGCGCGGGCCACCGCGAGGTGGATCGCCTCCGCCCGGTCGGGGACGACCAGGACGGCGCCGCGCTCGGCCTCGGGCACCGAGGCGGCGCCGGTCAGCATGGTGGCGAGGATCGCCAGCGGGTCCTCGCTGCGCGGGTTGTCGCTGGTCAGCAGGGCGGTGTCGGCGAGCCGGGCGGCGATGGCGCCCATCGGGCCGCGCTTGTGCGGGTCGCGGTCGCCGCCGCAGCCGACCACCACGTGCAGCCGGCCCTTGGTGACCTCGCGCAGCGAGCCGAGCACGGCCTCCAGCGCGTCCGGCTTGTGCGCGTAGTCGACCACCGCGACGTACGGCTGGCCGGCGTCCACCCGCTCCAGGCGGCCGGGCACGCCGGGCACCGCGGCGACCCCGGCGACGGCCCGCTCCAGCGGCAGACCGGCGGTGACCAGCACGGTGATCGCGGCCAGCGCGTTGGCCACGTTGAAGGGGCCGGGCAGCGGGACGGCCGCGTCGGCCTCGGCGCCGTCGGGGCCGAGGACGCGGAAGGTCGAGCCCACCGGGCCGAGCTGGACGTCGACGGCCCGCCAGTCCGCCCCGGGCGCGCCGGTGGCGGAGAAGGAGGTGACCGGGATCTTCGCCTCGGCGACCAGCCGGCGGCCGTAGGCGTCGTCCAGGTTGGCCACGCCCGCGCGCGACTTGCCGGGCTGGAAGAGCCGGGCCTTGGCCTGGAAGTAGTCCTCCATGTCCGGGTGGAAGTCGAGGTGCTCGGGGGTGAGGTTGTTGAACAGCGCGACGTCGTAGACCACGCCGTCGGTGCGGCCGTAGACCAGCGCGTGGCTGGAGACCTCCATGGTCACCGCGTCCGCGCCGTGCTCGGCCATCACGGCCAGGATCGCGTGCAGGTCGGTGGCCTCGGGGGTGGTGCGCTCGCTCTTGATCCGCTCCTCGCCGACCCGCATCTCGACGGTGCCGATCACGCCGGGGCTGCGCCCGGCGCCGCGCAGGCCGCCCTCGACCAGGTAGGAGGTGGTGGTCTTGCCGTTGGTGCCGGTCAGCCCGAGCATCAGCAGCCGCTCGGAGGGCGCGCCGTAGACCGCGGCGGCCAGCTCGCCCATCCGGGCCCGGGGGCGGTCGACCACCAGCACCGGCAGGCCGGTGCCGGCCGCGAGCTCGGCTCCGGCCCGGTCGGTGAGCAGGGCCACCGCGCCCGCCGCCGCGGCCTGGCCGGCGAAGGACGCGCCGTGGTGGTTGGCGCCCGGGAACGCCACGTACAGGTCGCCGGGGCGGACCTCGCGGGCGTTGTGGGTGACGCCGGTGACCTGGGGCCCCTCGACGGGGTCGAGGCCCAGCAGGCGGGCGATCTCGGCGAGCGGCCGGGCACCCGTCCGGGCGGGGCGGGGCGGACTCACGGTGGTTTGATCGGGTTTCGGCACGGCGGAGAGGCTATCCGCCGAAGGGCGTCCAGAGCCAAACCGGCCCGTTCCGGTTCCGGCGGCCGCACCCGCCCGGTCGTTGCTCATGCTCGATCACGGCTTCCACTCGACGGGCAGATTGGGCGCCTCGCTGCCGCTCGGCGGGACCTGGAGGGTCTTGAGGGTGAACTCCATCACCTGCTTGAACACCGGACCGCACAGCTGGCCGCCGAAGTGGCCGTTGACCGGGTCCTGGATCACGCAGGAGACGGTGACCCGGGGCTGGTCGGCGGGGGCGAAGCCGATGAACGACGCGGTGTACCCGCGGTAGCCGCCGGTCCTCGGGTCCACCCGGTTGGCGGTGCCGGTCTTGCCGGCCACCCGGTAGCCCGGGATGGCCGCCTTGCCGCCGGTGCCCTGCTCGTCGGTGACCACCGACTCCAGCATCTCGGTGAGCGTCTTCGCGGTCTGCTCGCTGACCACGCGGGACGCCGCGCCGGGCGCGGCCGGGGTGTACCGGCCGTCGGGCGCGGTGGTGCCCTGGACGACGCTGGGCGCCACCCGCACCCCGCCGTTGGCGATGGTGGAGAACACCGAGGTGGCCTGCAGCGCGTTCACCGACAGGCCCTGGCCGAACGGGATGGTGTACTGCTTGGACGCCTTCCAGTCCTCCGGCTTGTCCAGCAGGCCCGCGGTCTCGCCGGGGAAGCCCAGGCCGGTCTGCTGGCCGATGCCGAACTTCCGCAGGTAGTCGTAGAGCACCTGGTTGGCCTCGGGCTGGGTCGCGCCGAGCGTCTGGGCGGCCTCGATGGTGCCGATGTTCGAGGACTTGGCGAGCACCCCGGCCAGCGTCAGGTACCAGGTCGGGTGCTCGACGTCGTCCTTGAACGCGGTGTCGCCGCGGACCAGCGGGTAGGGGACGGTGACCTTGGTGTCCCAGGACGCCTTGCCGGTGTCCAGCACCGCGGCCATGGTCATCAGCTTGGCGGTGGAGCCGGGCTCGTAGGCGTCCTGGACGGCCGCGTTGCCGAGCTGGGAGGACTTGGCGGTGCTCAGGTCGTTCGGGTTGAACCCGGGCGAGGTGGCCATCGCCAGGACCTGGCCGTTCCGCACGTCCTGGACGATGACGTAGCCCTTCTCCGCCCCGGCGTTGGCGACCTGGTCGGTGATGGCCCGCTGGGCGGCCCACTGGATGTCCCGGTTGATGGTCAGCCGCAGGTCGGTGCCGGGCACCGCCGGGTCCAGCGAGCCGCCGGCGGTGGGCACCAGCCGGCCGCCGGCCTGGGCGTAGCTGGTGTGGCCCTCCCGGCCGGCCAGCACGTTCTGGTACTGCTGCTCCAGACCGCCCGCGCCCTCGCCCTCGGCGTTGACGAAGCCGACCAGGTTGGCGGCCAGCCCGTCCGAGGGGTAGACCCGCTTCTGGGTCTCCCGGTTGAACACCCCGGCCAGCGGGTTGACGCACTCGTTGTCCAGCCTGGTCCGCCCGCCCTGGTCCGCGGGCTTGTTCAGCAGGCGCTTCTGGGCCGCGCAGGACCGGGAGCCGGCCTGCTTCTCCAGGGTGGACTTGAGGTCGCCGATCTGGTTCTTGACGTCCGGGGTCTGCCGGGCGGCGAGCCGCTTGTAGCGGGTCCTGGGGGTGCGCAGGTCGGCGGCGATCCGCTCCTTGGGCAGGCCGAGGATCGGCGCCAGCAGCGCGGCCGCCTGCTCCGGGGCGTCCGGGACGCCGGACGACTCCGGGGTGAACATGGCCGGGTCGGCGGTGATGTCGTACGCGTCGACGGTGGTGGCCAGCGCCACCCCGTCGGCGGACGTTATCGAGCCGCGCTCGGCGGTGATCGGGACGTCCAGGTAGCGGTTGGTGTTGGCGTCGGCGGCCAGCGCGTCGGAGTCCAGCAGCTGGAGCTGGACCAGCCGGCCGGCGAAGACCGAGAACACCAGCGAGAGCGCCACGGTGACGACCCGCAGGCGGCGGCGCGGGTCGGCCAGCCGGAGCGCCTTGGGCTGCGGGCGCTGCGGCGGGCGGGACTTCGGGCGCGGCCGGGCGGAGCCCTGCGCCTGGCCGCGGACCGGCGGGCGGCCGTCCGGGCGGCGCTGCTGCGGCGTCCGGGGGGCGGCCTTGGCCTGCGGGTGCCGGGCCGGCTGGGCCTTGGCGGGCGCCGGCTTCGGAGGCTGCTTCGACCGGGCGGGCTGTGCCTTGGCCGGCTGCGGCTTGGCGGGCTGCGCCTTGGCGGGTTGCGCCTTCGCCGGCTGGGAGGAGCGGGCCGGCTGCGGCCTCGGCTGCTGGGCCCTGGCGGGCTTGGCGGGCTGCGCCCCGCCGCCCGCCGGCTGGGCCTTGCCGCCGGCGGACTGGGCGCGCGGGGTCTGCCGCGGCGCGGCGCCCTTGGCCGTCGGCCGCGGACGGCCGCTGCCCCCGGAGCCGCCGGTGCCTCCGGGCTGTCGGGGCGTACTCATCGGGCCGCACCCCCGGTCGGGGCCGGCGCGGGCACGGCGGGGTTGATCTGGACGGTGGTGTCGCCGCCCGGCGCGGGGACGCTCGGCTGGGCGCTCGGCGAGGGCTGCGGCCTGCCCGGCCACGGCTCGGCGGTGGACCGTTTCACCGGCTGGCCGTCCTGGGCCGGGCCGGGCGTCCCGAGCACCTTGCCGCCGTTCGGGACGTCCAGGAAGGCCATCCCGCCGGCCGGCACCATGCCCAGCTCGGCGGCCCGGCGCGCCAGCGCGTCCGGCGCGGAGTTCTGGCCGATCTGGTGCTGCAGGCCCTGCTGCTCGTCGGTGAGCGCGGTGGTCTGCCGCCGCAGCCTGGACAGCTCGAAGGAGCCCTCGTTGAGGGCGGTGTTCAGCGCCAGCAGGCCGAGCAGCCCGGCCGCGAGCAGGACCACGACCAGGACCGCGAACGGCGTCCGCCCCCGTACCTGGCGCCGCCCGGGGCGGACCGTGATCCGCGCCCTGCCGCCCTGCCCGGGGAGCACCGCGCCCCCCGCCCCGCCTCCGGCCACCGGCCCCACGCTGTCTCCTCCGCCCTTCGCCCGCCCCGGCCCGCTCAGCCCCGGGTGCCTCGGTCCCTGATCCTCTCCGCCACCCGCAGCCGCACGGGCGCGGCGCGCCGGTTCTCCTCGATCTCCTCGTCGGTGGCCAGCTCGGCACCGCGGGTGATCAGCTTCAGCCAGGGCTGGTGCTCCTCGGGGACGAACGGCAGCCCCGGCGGGGCGGTGCTGGTCGCCCCGGCGGCGAAGTACTGCTTGACCAGGCGGTCCTCCAGCGACTGGTAGGACATCACCACGATCCGCCCGCCCAGCGCCAGCACGTCCAGGGCCCCCGGGATCGCCCGGTCCAGCACCTCCAGCTCGCCGTTGACCTCGATCCGCAGCGCCTGGAAGGTGCGCTTGGCCGGGTTGCCGCCGGTGCGGCGGGTGGCGGCCGGGATGGCGTTGCGGACCAACTCGACCAGACGCGCGCTGGTGGTGAACGGTTCCTTCTCGCGCTCGCGCACGATCACCGAGGCGATCTTCCCGGCGAACCGCTCCTCGCCGTAGACCTTGAGGATGCGGGCCAGCTGGCCGTGGCTGTAGGTGTTCAGCACCTCGGCGGCGCTGATCCCCCGGCTCTGGTCCATCCGCATGTCCAGCGGGGCGTCCTGCGCGTACGCGAAGCCGCGGTCGGCCTCGTCCAGCTGCATCGAGGAGACGCCGAGGTCGAACAGAACGCCCTGCACCTCGGGGATGTCCAGGCGCTCCAGCACCTCGGGGATCTCGTCGTAGACGGCGTGCACCAGGGTGGCCCGGTCGCCGAACGGGGCCAGCCGCTCGGCGGAGAGCTTCAGGGCGGCCGGGTCGCGGTCCACCGCGACCAGCCGGACGTCCGGGAACTGGGTCAGCAGCGCCTCGCTGTGCCCGCCGAGGCCGAGGGTGGCGTCCACCACCACGGCACCGGGCCGCGAGATCGCGGGGGCGAGCGCGTCCATGCACCGCTGCAGCATCACGGGGACGTGCTTGGGGGCCGGATCGTTGGTGGTCATGCGCGATGGCGCCCTTCCTCGGTGCGGAGCAGCCCGGGATACGGGAGCTCCGACCATTTTGGCCCACCGCGCGCCGGAGGCGGCGCCTGGGGGAGCTCCCCGGTGGCCGGGACGCGGCCCGTGGTCCCCGCCCGCTCCTGGGGAAGGTCGTGACCGCCCGGCGCCGGGGAAGGTGCGCCAGGTGGCACGGAGCGGGTGGAGGCCACCGGCCGCGTCGGCCGCCGCACCGGCCGGAAAGGCCCGGTTGACGGGCCTCGGCGGGTGTGCTCCACTGCGCCGCAACTCTATCGCCCACGCCTCGCCAGTCAATGGCCCGCTCCGGCGCACCACCCGGGCGGCGGTACGGATCACCGCAGGTCGCGGCCGTCCCGGCGGCCCGGCGGCGGCGCCGCGCGGGGTGGTGCGGCGGGGCCTCGCGCCCCGGCCGGACCGGCCTCCGGACCGCCGGACATACCCGGCCGAAGCGGTCATCCGGGCCGTCGCGTTGTGCATATGCACTCGGTCACAGCCACGCACTCTGTAGCCCCCGACCCCACCACGGAGCGGCGAATCGCACTAACGTCTCCGATATGACAGTGACCCCCGACCGGCCCACGCCGACCGCCGCTGCCGACCCCACCGCCCCGAGCATCATCGACCGCTTCGTGGCCTCCAACCGCGACTACGCGGTGACCTTCCGCGACGGCGGCATGGACGCCCGCCCCGTCCAGAAGGTCGCCGTGGTGGCCTGCATGGACGCCCGGCTCGACCTGT
Source organism: Kitasatospora sp. NPDC127111 (assembly GCF_042677465.1). Taxonomy (NCBI): domain Bacteria; kingdom Bacillati; phylum Actinomycetota; class Actinomycetes; order Kitasatosporales; family Streptomycetaceae; genus Kitasatospora; species Kitasatospora sp. NPDC127111. The sequence continues at coordinate 33,260 of NZ_JBHXTG010000013.1, read as the reverse complement.
TCGCCGCCCTCGGGCTCGAACTCGGCGACGCCCACGTGCTCCGCAACGCCGGCGGTGTCGTCACCGACGACACCATCCGCTCGCTGACCATCAGCCAGCGCGCCCTCGGCACCCGCTCGATCGTGCTGATCCACCACACCGGCTGCGGCCTGCTCGGCCTCACCGAGGACTTCCGGCGCGAGCTGGAGCTGGAGGTCGGCCAGCGCCCGCAGTGGGCGGTCGAGGCCTTCGTCGACCTGGACGGCGACGTCCGGCAGTCCATGCAGCGGGTGCGCACCTCGCCGTTCCTGCTGCACACCGACGACGTGCGCGGCTTCGTGTTCGACGTCCACACCGGGCTGCTCCGCGAGATCGTCTGACCCCGTCCCGCTCCCCGGCGACGCCTCCGGCCCGGCCAGCGCCGCCCGGGCCCCGCGCCGTCCTCACCCCGCACGGCCACGCACCGGTCCCGCCGTCCCCTCCACGCCGCCCAGGCGCCCTCCCCCGCTTCCCGGCCGGATGGTGACTTCTGACCGCCACCCGGGGGAGAATGCGGCTGCCGGTCAGACCCCGAACCACCTGGGGCGGCCAGGCCGCAGGCCCCACTCCCGGCACCGGATCCCGCGCGGAACCGTGCCCGGAGGGGCCGCGTCAAGCATGGGGTGGGGGCCGGCCTCGGGGTGAGGCGGGCGCGGCGTGCCAGGGAGCGTACGGGTGACGAGCTACAACGATCAGGCCGGTCTCGAAGGTCGTGCGGGGGGCGATCAGCGGACGGAGGGCTACCGCCCGGTCGGCCTGCCGGAGCTCGCCGCCGTCGTGGACCGGGTCCGGGCCAACGTCGAGAGCGTGATCGAGGGCAAGCCGGAGGCCGTCCGGATCGCCCTGACCGTCCTGCTCGCCGAGGGCCACCTGCTGCTGGAGGACGTGCCCGGCGTCGGCAAGACCATGCTGGCCAAGGCGCTGGCCCGGTCCGTCGACTGCACCGTGCGGCGCATCCAGTTCACCCCGGACCTGCTGCCCTCGGACGTCACCGGCACCAACATCTTCGACCAGCACCAGCGCGACTTCGAGTTCCGCCCGGGCGCGATCTTCGCCCAGATCGTGGTCGGCGACGAGATCAACCGCGCCTCGCCGAAGACCCAGTCCGCGCTGCTGGAGTCGATGGAGGAGCGCCAGGTCACCATCGACGGCACCAGCTACGAGCTGCCCTCGCCGTTCATGGTGGTGGCCACCCAGAACCCGGTCGAGATGGAGGGCACCTACGCCCTCCCCGAGGCCCAGCGGGACCGCTTCATGGCCCGGATCTCGATGGGCTACCCGAGCCCCGAGGCCGAGCTGGCCATGCTCGACGTGCACGGCGGGGCCAGCCCGCTGGACGACCTGCAGCCTGTCGCGCACGCCGCGGACATCCTGAAGCTGATCGACCTGGTGCGCACCGTGCACATCGCCGACCCGGTCCGCCGCTACGCCGTCGACCTGGTCGGCGCCACCCGGACCAGCCACGAGCTGCGGCTCGGCGCCTCGCCGCGCGCCACCCTGCACCTGGTGCGCGCCGCCCGCGCCGCCGCCGCCCTGGACGGCCGCGACTACGTCACCCCGGACGACGTCCAGCGCCTGGCCGTCCCGGTGCTCGCCCACCGCCTGATGCCGACCGCCGAGACCCAGCTCAGCCGCCGCACCGCCGAGCAGATCGTGGCCGACCTGGTGGCCCGTCTTCCGCTGCCGCGCCCGCAGGGCGGCCCGGCCGTCCGGAGGGGCTGAGGTGGGGCCGTCCGACGCACCGTCGGGCCTGCGCGCCGGCCTGCGCGGCCTCACCACCCGGGGCCGCTCCTTCCTCGCCGCCGGGGCCACCGCGGTGGTCTGCTCCTACCTGCTCGACCAGGACGCGCTGCTGCGCGTCGGCGTGCTGCTCGCGGCACTGCCGCTGGCCGCCGCGCTGCTGCTGGCCAACACCCGCTACCGGGTGGCCAGCGGCCGCCGGCTCTCCCCGAGCCGGGCGGTGGCCGGCCAGGAGGCGAGGGTCCACCTGCGGGTGGACAACGTCTCCCGGGTGCCCACCGGCCTGCTGCTGCTGGAGGACAAGGTCCCGTACGTGCTCGGGCCGCGCCCGCGGTTCGTCCTGGACCGGGTCGAGCCGCGCGGCAACCGCGAGGTGTCCTACCGGGTCCGCTCCGACCTGCGCGGCCGCTACCCGCTCGGCCCGCTCCAGCTGCGGCTCTCCGACCCGTTCGGGATGTGCGAGCTGAACCGTTCCTTCGCCGCCTCCGACGTCCTCACCGTGGTGCCGCAGGTGCAGGCCCTGTCGCACGTCCGGCTCAGCGGCGAATGGGCCGGCCAGGGCGACAGCCACACCCGCGCCCTGGCACTGGCCGGCGACGACGACGTCATCCTGCGCGAGTACCGGCCCGGCGACGACCTGCGCCGGGTGCACTGGAAGTCCACCGCCCGGTACGGCGAGCTGATGGTCCGCCGCGAGGAGCAGCCGCAGAAGGCCCGGGCCACCGTCCTGCTGGACACCCGGGAGATCGGCCACCGCGGCAGCGGCCCCGCCTCCTCCTTCGAGTGGGCGGTCGGCTGCGCCGCCTCGGTCGCCGTCCACCTGCTCCAGCGCGGCTACCAGACCCGGCTGCTCACCGACACCGGCCACTGCGTCCCCGGCGCGGACGCCGGCGGCGGCAACACCGCGGCCGACGCCTCCGGCCTGATCCTGGACGCGCTCGCGGTGGTCGACCTCTCCGACGGCGGCGGCCTCTCCCGCGCCGAGGAGCCGCTGCGGGTCTCCGGCGAGGGCCTGCTGGTCGCCGTCCTCGGCGAACTGGACGAGCCGCAGACCGCCCGGCTGGCCCGGCTGCGCAACCGCACCGGCGGCGCGGTGGTCTTCCTGCTCGACACCGGCACCTGGGCCGGCCTGCGGATGCTCGCCCCGGACACCGGCGGGGAGGCGTTCCAGGCCCGCGTCCGCCAGCTGCGCGAGGCCGGCTGGACCGTCCTGCCGGTCCGCGCGGGGGACTCCGCCCCCGACCTGTGGCAGGCCGCCGACCGGGCCGAGTCGCCCTCCCCCTACCGAGAAGAGGCCGGCGCGTGACCACCCGGGCCAAACTGACCGTGTACTCGGCGCTGGCCACCGCCCTGGCCGCGCTCTGCCTGACCCCGCTGCTCACCACCAAGGGCTGGATCACCCACGCCCTCCTGGTGGTCGCGCTGATCGCGGCGGCCGGCGCGGGCCTGCGCCGCACCCCCTTCTACCGCTGGACCGTCCCGCTCGGGCAGCTGATCGTCCTGTTCCTGCTGCTGCTGATCGGCTTCGCGGGCGCCACCAACACCTTCGGCGGCCTGGTGCCCGGCACCGAATCGGTGCACACCCTCGGCCGGATCCTCGGCCGCGGGTTGGACGACATCCAGGAGTACGCCATCCCGGCCCCGCCCAACCCGGGCCTGCGGCTGATCCTGGTCGGCTCGGTCGGGCTGATCGCCATCGCGGTGGACACCATCGCCGTGACCTACCGGCGCTCCGCCCTCGCCGGGCTGCCGCTGCTCGCGCTCTACTCGGTCGGCAACGGGCTGGCCGGCGAGCGGGGCAGCTGGATCTGGTTCGGGCTGGCCGCCGTCGGCTACCTGGTGCTGCTGTTCGCCGAGGGCCAGGACCGGGTCTCCCGCTGGGGCCGGGTCTTCCGCGGCACCTCGCGCGGCACCGAGGGCAGCGGCTCGCTCAGTGTGGGCGGCCAGCGGGTCGGCGTCCTGGCCCTGGCCATGGCCATGCTGCTGCCGGTCTTCCTCCCGCACTGGGAGGGCGGCCTGCTCCACACCAGCCCCAAGGGCGGCAACGGCCCCGGCGTCGGGGGCGTCACCAGCCTCGACCCGCTGGTCACCCTGGAATCCGCGATCACCACGCCCCGCGACATCGAGCTGCTCACCTACCGGATGGACAGCAGCCTCGCCGACACCACCTACATCCGCACCGGCTCGCTGGACGCCTTCGACGGCACCGCGTGGAAGCTCACCAACCCCGCCACCGTCGACCTCAAGTCCACCCTCAACGCCCCCGAGGGCCTGCGCGAACTGAACGTCCCGGCGATCGACGGCGACTTCCAGATCACCGACAGGCTGGAGTCCACCTGGCTGCCGATGCCGTACCCGGCGAGGAGCGTCAAGGTCCCGAACCAGGCCGACTGGCGGGTGGACACCGTCACCGGCACCGTCATCCCGGCGAAGGGCAAGGAGAAGGCGGTCAAGGGCCTGCACTACCAGGTCACCGCGTACGACGTCCGGCCCACCGACAGGGAGCTGCAGCAGGCACCGCCGGCCCCGAACCAGATCACCCAGCGCTACACCGACCTGCCCAGGGACCTCCCGCCGGTCGTCAGGAAGCAGGCCGAGGAGATCACCAGGAACGCCCACAACGCCTACGACAAGGCGCGCGCGCTCCAGAACTTCTTCACCGGCCCCGACTTCACCTACGACACCAGCATCAAGGCCGGGACGGGCAGTTCGGCCATCGAGGTCTTCCTGCGCGACCGCCGGGGCTTCTGCGTGCACTTCGCCTCCACCATGGCGGCGATGTCCCGCGCCCTCGGCATCCCGGCCCGGGTCGCGGTCGGCTTCACCCCCGGCAACACCAAGGGCGGCGACGTGTACTCGGTGACCGGCCTGATGTACCACGCCTGGCCCGAGCTGTACTTCGAGGGCTACGGCTGGATGCGCTTCGAGCCCACCAAGAGCCGCGGCGTCCAGCCCCGCTACACCGCGCCGGTCACCGCGCCCACCACCGCGCCGACCGCCTCGCCCACCGTCACCGCGCAGAGCTCGGCGCCGGTCGCGCTGCCCTCCAGCAGCAGCGACTGCGACGCGAAGCTGCGCCGCACCGGCGACTGCGGGGACCAGAAGAAGACCGCCGGCACCGCCCAGGACGACTCCTGGCTGCTCTCCTGGCAGGCACTGGCCACCCTGGCCGGGGTCCTGGTGCTGATCGCGCTGCTGCTCGTTCCGGCCTGCTGGCGAACGCTGCTGCGCCGCCGCCGGCTCGGCGCGGGCGGGCGGCGCCGGCCCGGCGGGGACGGCCCGGCGGAGCTGACCGACGAGCAGGTGCTGGCCGCCTGGGCCGAGCTGGTCGACTCCGCCTGGGACGTCGGCATCCCGCCGGACGAGTCGCGCACTCCGCGCGCCGCCGCCCGCCGGATCGCCGAGAGCGCCGAGCTGGACGCGGCCTCGGCGGCCGCCGCCGGCCGGGTCGCACTGGCCACCGAGCGGGTGCTCTACGCCCGGTCCGCCGAGGTGGCGGCGCCGGTGCTGGCGGACGTCCGGACCGCCCGGGACGGCCTGCGGGCCGGCGTCGGCCGGGTCGGCCGGACCAGGGCGCTGCTGCTGCCGCCGTCCTCGGCCCAGCTCTGGTGGCGCATCTCCGACGCGGTGCTGTCCGCGCGACTCGCGGGGCGCCGCCGGGTGGCCCGGGCGACCGGCGCGGTCACCGGACCGGTCCGCCGGGCCGCGGGCCGGCTGCGCCGCGGGGGCGGCTCCGGGCAGGAGCGGGACTGAGCGGGAAACGCCGAGGGCGGGTGGTCGGTCCGACCACCCGCCCTCGTGGCGTTCCACCCGCGCTCGGCGCTGCTGGGTGCTCCCGGCTCAGAACCCGCCGGTCTGCTCGTCCCGGCGCCGCTGCCAGCGCTGCTCGACCCGGTCCATCATCCCCGCCTTGCGGCGCGGAGTGGCGGCCGGACGCGGACCGGACACCTGGCCCGCCGGACCACGGCGCCAGCCCGTCACGGCGAAGACCGCGCACCCGAGCATCACCAGGAACCCGACGACGCTGACCCAGATCTGGTCGGGGACGACCATGCCACCCATCAGCAGGCCGATACCCACCACGAAGCCGCCGACGGCCAGGTAGACCCGTCGACGGGTGTGGGTGCGCAGCCCGGTTCCCTCGAGCGCCGACGCGAATTTGGGATCTTCGGCATACAGCGCTCGCTCCATCTGGTCGAGCAGTCGCTGCTCGTGCTCCGAGAGCGGCACGGAGTCCTCCTACTCGTCGGTCGCGGGTGCGACCGGTCCGCCGCCCCGGTCGGGGAGGCAAGTCCAATCAGCCTTGAGAACACGCGGTCGGACGCCTGTGCGGGGCCCGGTCCGTGTGGTCCATATGCCCCCTGCATCCGGCTGTCATGCTTTCCGGCTTTACCCAGATCATACGGTCCGCGGGCCCGTTCCGGAGTGGTCGGCCACGCGTGGGACGGGCCACTTCGGGCGGCCCGCCGCCGCACTCGGCACAACGCGGCACGGGCCGGACAAGTGCCCGACCGGGTGGAATCGGCCGGGACCTGGGGGGCTTCGGAGGGAGGGGGCGGCGTTCGGACGGAGGACGGGCCGTGGCCGCCCCGGTCAGACCAGGGTGGCCAGCAGGTGCAGCTGGGTCGCGACGGCGTGGAAGGCGGGCTGCCCGGCGGCGGCCTCCTCCAGCTTGAGCAGCGCCTCCATCGCGCCCGGCTCGGTGTCCACCAGGACGCCGGGGACCAGGTCGGCGAAGACCCGGACGCCGTGCACCGACTCCACCCGCAGGCCGGCGCCGACCGCCAGCCGGTCCAGTTCCTCGCCGGTGAAGCGGCGCGGCATCGGGTCGTTCTCGCCCCAGCGGCCGTCGGCGGCCGTCAGCACCGCCCGCGCGTCGTTGAAGTGGCCGCCCAGCGCCCGGGCCAGCACCGCGCCGTTGCGGTTGGCGGCCAGCAGGCTGACGAAGCCGCCGCGGCGCAGGGTGCCCGCCAGGCTGCCGAGCGCCTCGGCCGGGTCGTCGACGACCTCCAGCACGCCGTGGCAGAGCACCGCGTCGACCGTGCCGGGCGCGACCAGCTCGGGCAGCGTCTGGGTATCGCCCTGGACGGCGCGGACCAGGTCGGTCACGCCGGCCTCGGCGGCCCGCCGCTCCAGCGCGAACAGCGCGTCCGGGCTCGGGTCGACCACGGTGACCCGGTGGCCGAGCCGGGCGACCGGCACGGCGAAGTTGCCGGTGCCGCCGCCGGTGTCGACCACGTCGAGCACCGGCTGGTCCAGCTCGGCCGCCCGCTTCTCCAGGGCTGCCCGCACCACCTCCCACACCACGGCGGTACGCAGGGCGCTGCGGGGACGCGTCGGGTACAAGGCGGGGCTCCTCGGCACGTGCAGATCGATCAGGATGCCTCCACCTTAGGGCCTGCCCGGGGGAACGGACCGGCGGGCCGTCGCCGGGTCAGGCGCTCGGGCCGCTCGACCCCCCGGGTTGCCGCCGGGCGTCCCCGTCGTCCAGTGGCAGCCGGGGGGCGGGCGGCACCGGGTGAAGGCCGAGCAGCCGCTCGGCCAGGCGCAGGAAGAGCGCGCAGTTGCGGATCAGGTCGTCCGCGTCGCGGGCCGAGGCGGCGCCCCTGATCCCGGCCTCGGCGGCCGCCCGGCGGCGCGCACCGGCCGCGAAGTACACCGCCCACTCGGCGAGTTCGGGCGCGACCTCGGGCAGCACCTCCCAGGCGCTGCGGATCGCCCGGCGCCGCCGGGGGCTCTTCTCCGGCCGGCCCCGGACGGCCAGCACCGCCGCGACGGTGCGCAGCGCGGCGAGGTGGGCGGCGGCGTACCGCTCCAGCGGGTCCTCCAGTGCGCGGGAGCGGGCGAGGGTGCGGTGGGCGTCGGCGAGCAGGTCCAGCGCGGCGGGCGGGGCGGCGACCCGCCGCAGCACCGGGTGGACGTCCCCGCCGGCCGGAACGTGGGCGGCGCCCGGCCGGTGGCCGTCCGGACGGTGGGCGGCGGAGTGGAGGCGGGCGGTGACGGGCTCAGGACGGCTGATGGTCATGGTCTCCCCCGTTCCGAGGCAGCGCACGGACCGGGTGGTCCGTGCTCCCCCATCCTGAACGGCACCACTGACAATGCCGCCCCGGGCGGTCGCGCGGCCGTTCGTGCTCCGGGCATGCGTGCGGGCGGCAGTCGCCGGCCGCTCCCCCGTCGGCCCGCGCCCCGCCGCCCCGCACCTGCCGGAGCGCCGTCCCCCCGTCGGCGGCGCCCCGCAGTCCCCCCGGGATCGCCGGTTCCCCCCTGACCCCGCTCCGCCGCCCCGTGCCGGCGGTGCGCGGTCCGTGACCGGCTCCGGTGCGGACCCGCCGGTGCCGTCCGCCGGCCCCTCGCGGCCGGTGGACGGCACCTGTCCGCCGTACCGGGGCCGCGGCGCCCGACGCGCCGCCGTCCCGGTGCCCACCACTCTTCCGTCTCCGCAGGTCGGAGACCATCCGCTCGGGTACTCAACCGGGGTTCTGAGTATCCGTACTCAGACCCGCCCCCGGGGGAACCGGAGAGCACGCGACCGGCGTCCCGGTACGGTACGGCGAACCGGGCGGATCCCGGGGGGGCGACCGGAGGAGGAACGGATGACGATCCTTCCGCTGATCTTCACCAGCGGACTGGCGAGCGGGATCAACGCGTACGCGGTGGTGCTGCTGCTCGGGCTACTGGGCCGGTTCGCCGGGGCCGACTCGGTGCCCTCCGCCCTGGAGCGCACCGACGTGCTGATCGCCGCGGCCGTGCTGTTCCTGCTGGAGGCGGTGGCCGACAAGATCCCGTACGTGGACAGCGTCTGGGACGCCGCCCACACCGTGATCCGCCCGATCGCCGGTGCCACCGTGGGCGCGCTGCTGGCCAGCGCCGCCCCGGGCTCGCTGCCCGAGGTCGCGGCCGGTGCGATGGGCGGGACGACCGCGCTGGTCAGCCACCTGGTGAAGGCCTCGCTGCGGATGGCGGTCAACACCTCGCCCGAGCCGGCCAGCAACATCGTGGTCAGCCTGGCCGAGGACCTCGCCGTCGCCGGCCTGGTCACGCTGGCGATCTTCCACCCGTGGCTGGCCGCCTCGGTCGCCGCCGTCCTGCTGGTCGCGGGCCTGCTGCTGGTCTGGTTCGCGATCAACCGGATCCGCCGGTTCCGGGCCCGCCGACGCGAGCGCAAGGCGGCCCGCGCCGCCGGCCGGGCACAGCCGGCGGAAAGGGCGTACAGCACGCAGCCATAGGATTCGCCCATGGCACGGATCGTCATCATCGGCGCAGGAATGAGCGGGCTCGCGGCGGCCTCCCGGCTGGCGACCCTCGGACACCGGGTGACGGTCTGCGAGGCGGGCGGGACGTACGGCGGCATGGTCGGCCGGTACGAGCGCGACGGCTTCGCCTTCGACACCGGTCCCGGGCTGCTCACCCTCCCGGCCGTCTACCGCGACCTGGCGCTGAAGACCGGCAAGGAGCCGCTGGAGGAGCTGGTCGGGCTGGCCCCGGTCGACCCGGAGAGCCGGCACCTGCTGCCCGACGGCACCGACCTGGTGCTGCCGAACGCCTCCCGCGGCGGCGTCGTCCAGGCCCTGGACGGCGCGTTCGGCCCCGGCGCGGGCGCCCGCTGGGCCGAGGTGACGAACCGCGGCCGCACGGTCTGGGAGGCCACCCGCCGCCCGCTGCTGGAGGAGCCGCTGCCGGCCGACACCCGGCCGCTGGGCACCGACCCGTACCCGGCGCCGCCCCGCAGGGGTCTGCTGGCCCGGCTCTCGCGGCCCCGGCCGTGGACGCTCACCAGCGTGGCCACCCACGAACTCGGCGGCCACCCCGGTCTGACCGCCCTGCTGAACGAGTACGCCCTGCGCTTCGGCCTGCACCCGGACACGGCCCCGGCGAGCGCGACGGTGCTGCCGTACATGGAGCAGTCCTTCGGCGTCTGGTACGTCAGGGGCGGCATCCGCGCGCTGGCCGACGCGGTGTACCGGCGCTGCGAGCAGCGCAAGGTGGAGTTCCGCTTCGACACCGCCGTCACCGCGGTGATCACCGAGGCCGGACGGGCCGTGGGGGTGGACACCGCGACCGGCCGGATCGACGCCGACGTGGTGATCTCCTCGATGGACGCCTTCGAACTGTTCTCCCGCCGGATCGCCGAATGGCCCGGCGGCGGCGATCCGGCCGACCGGGGACGGTACGACCGGCCCACCGGACGGTTCTGCGTGCTGCTCGCGCTGCGCGGGGGCCGGCCGGCCGGCACCGTCCACCGCACCGTGGTCCACTCCCCCGAACCGGCGGCCGAGTGGGACGCGCTCTCCCGCGGCGACGAGCTCTGCGACCGCCCGACCGTTCAGGTCCTGCGCCCGGACGACCCCTCGCTGCGGCCGGACGACGACCACGAGAGCGTGGTCCTCACCGCGACCGTGCCGCCGGCGGGCGGGATCGACTGGACCGCCCCCGGCCTGGCCGACCGCTACGCGGACCGTCTGCTGGACCAGGCCGACACGGCCGGCCTCGGCCTGCGCGAGCGCGTCGTGTGGCGGGTGGTCCGCACCCCGGAGGACACCCGTCGGGAGACCGGTTCCTTCCGGGGAGCCGTCCCCCGTCCCGCCCTCGCGGGGGACGGCGGGAACTGGCTGCAGCTCGCCAACGAGTCGCCCGTCCCCGGCCTCTACCTGATCGGCGGCGCCGCCCACCCCGGCGGCGGGCTGGCCCGGGTCGGCATGTCGGCCTGCATCGCGGCCAACCTCATCGGGCCCGCGTAGCGCCGACGGCCGCGCCGCGCCGCGCGGGAAGCCGGCCCTACGGGCCTCCCGCGCTCAGCCCTGCTGCTGCCAGGTGTTCTGCTGCTGGTAGCCGTAGTCGTACTGCGGCTGGTGCGGGACGCCCTGCTGGAGCGGGTCGTGCTGCAGCGGGTCCGGCTGGGGCTGCCACTGCTGCTGCGGCTGGTGCTGCTCGTAGCCGTACTGCTGCTGGTAGCCGTAGGCGTCCACCGGCTGCTGCTGGTAGCCCGCGTACGGATCCGCCTGCTGCTGGTAGCCGCCGTACCCCTGGTCGTAGGCGAAGGCCGGCTGCTGCTGGGCCTGCCACTGCTGCTGCGCGTGCTGGTCGTAGGCCCGCTGCTGCGCGGGGTCGTAGCCGCCCTGGTAGGCCTCGGCGTACGGGTCGGACTGGACGGCGGCCTGGGCGACGGGCTGGAGCAGCTCGGTCTGCTGCTGCTCGTAGTAGGCGGACGCGTAGACGCCGTCCGCGGCGAGCTCCTGCATCGCGAAGGCCGCGGTCTGCTCGACGGCCGCGACGTCGTCCTCGGCCGGTGCCGGTTCGGGGGTCTCCTCCTCGACCGCGCTGACCGAGCCGATCCGGTCCACCGCCACCGCGGTGGCCACGGCCGCGCCGCCGGTCAGCGCGCCGAGCAGCGGCACCTTGGCGAGCGGGCCGGGCAGGCTGCCGTCGGCCTTGCGCAGCGACCAGCCGGCCGCGTAGCCGCGCTTCACCGAGAGGGTGACGAGGGTCTGGCCGACCGCGAACAGCGCGGCACCCGCGCCGATCAGCACCACCGAGCCCGTCGCCATGCCGGCGGGCACCCCGAGGAAGCCCGCCAGGGCGAGGGCCCGCCAGTGCACCGGGGCACGGTTCTGCAGCAGCAGCTCGGCCACCAGCCAGAGCGCCACCACCGCCAACGCGGCGTACAGCAGCAGGTATCCGATGCCCATCCGCCCGCTACCTCCAGTCGCGTGCCCGCGCGCGCCGCGCGTGTGCGGCGACTGTACCCGTTCAACGGCCGGGGCACCGCATCGCGTTCCCGGCCGTCACGGCCGCCGCGGCCGCCGGCCCGGGTGGGCCGGCGGCGCGCGTCAGCGCCGGTGCAGACCGAGGTTCTGGTAGATCTCCAGCGTCGCGGTCGAGTGGTTGAGCGTGATGAAGTGCAGGCCGGGGGCGCCCTCCGCGAGCAGCCGCTCGGACATCGCGGTGGCGTGCTCCATGCCGACCTCGCGCAGCACCGCCGGGTCGTCGATCGCGGCGCGCAGCCGGGCCTCCAGCTCGGCGGGGAACGCCGAGCCGCTCAGCTGCGGGAACCGCTCCAGCTGCTTGGCGTTGGTGACCGGCATGATCTCCGGGATGATCGGCGTCTCGCAGCCGGCGGCGGTCACCCGGTCGCGCAGCCGCAGGTAGTCGTCGACCTCGAAGAACATCTGGGTGATCGCGTAGTCGGCCCCGGCGCGGATCTTCGCCACGAAGTGCCGGATGTCGTCGTCCCAGTTGGTCGAGCGCGGGTGCATGTTCGGCGAGGCGGCCACGCCCACGCAGAAGTCGCCGATGCCCTTGATCAGCTCCACCAGCTCGTACGCGTAGGTGACGCCCTGCGGGTGCTTCACCCACTCGCCCATCGGGTCGCCGGGCGGGTCGCCCCGCACCGCCAGGACGTTGCGCACCCCCTGGTCGGCGTACTGGCCGATGATGTTGCGCAGCTCGGCGACCGAGTGGTCGACGGCCGTCAGGTGGGCGACGGGGGTCAACGTGGTCTCCGTGGCGATCCGGCCGACCATGTTGACGGTGCGCTCGCGCGAGGAGCCGCCGGCCCCGTACGTCATGCAGACGAAGTTGGGGTCGAGCGGTTCGAGGCGGCGGATGGCGTCCCAGAGACGCTGCTCACCGACCTCGCTGCGCGGGGGCATGAACTCGAAGGAGAAGGATCGCTTGCCGGCCGCCAGAAGCTCGCGGACCGTCAGCGCGCGGTCTGTTCTGGTGGAAGCGACGCCGAGTGCCATGCTGGCAGGTTAACCGTCGCCCGAAGGGCCCGGACAACTCGGTTCCAGCAATTGAGACAATGGATGGACACGGTTCCGCTTCCGTTCACCACCGCCCGGGAAGGCGTCGGAACCCCCCGCGGGACGGCCCCGGCGGCAGGGCCGCGGAGTCGTCCGTACAGCTGTTCCCGGCCGCCCGGCTACGCTTGCTGCACCCCCAGCCAAACCTCCGGAGCCTCATCGTGACCTCGTCCACCAACCGGCCGGCCAACCCCATTGACGTGGAGGACGTGCGCGGGCGCGTCAACGCGGCCCTCGCCGGCTTCATGGACGGTCAGACGGCCCTGCTCGGCAAGATCTCGCCGCAGCTCGCGCCCGCCGCCGACGCGCTCCGCGACTTCCTGCTGGACGGCGGAAAACGACTGCGCCCGGCCTTCTGCTACTGGGGCTGGCGCGGCGCCGGCGGGCCCGCCGGGGGCGAGGGCATCGCCAACGCGGCCGCCGCCCTGGAGCTGCTCCAGGCCAGCGCGCTCGTCCACGACGACCTGATGGACCGCAGCGACACCCGGCGCGGCCTGCCCTCGGTGCACCGCCGCTTCGAGGCGCTGCACCGCGACAGCGGCTGGCGCGGCGACCGCGAGCAGTACGGCACCTCGGCCGCGGTGCTGCTCGGCGACCTGCTGCTGATCTGGTGCGACGAGCTGTTCCTGCGCTCCGGCCTGGACCCGGCCGCGGTGCTGGCCGCCAAGCCGATGTTCGACCTGATGCGCACCGAGGTCATGGTCGGCCAGTACCTGGACGTGCTGGAGCCGGTCGCCGGCGACTCCACCGACGGCGGCGCGCTGGACCGGGCGCAGACCGTGCTGCACTACAAGTCGGCCAAGTACACGATCGAGCGTCCGCTGCAGGTCGGCGCGCTGCTGGCGGGCGCCCCGCCGGAGCTGGTCGAGGCGTACGGGGCGTTCGGCCTGCCGCTGGGCGAGGCGTTCCAGCTCCGGGACGACCTGCTCGGCGTCTTCGGCGACCCGGCGGTCACCGGAAAGCCGGCCGGGGACGACCTGCGCGAGGGCAAGCGGACCCTGCTGGTCGCGCACGCGATGCGCGGGCTCTCCGCCGCCGACGCCCGCCACCTGGACGAGCGGCTCGGCGCCCCGGACCTCGCGCCCGAGGAGGTCTCCCGGCTGCGCGCGCTGGTGGAGCGCAGCGGCGCGCCCGAGCGCGTGGAGCAGCGGATCGAGGAGCTGATGCGGCAGTCGCTGGCAGCGCTGGCGGCGGCGCCGCTCGCCGACGAGCGGGCCCGCACGGTCCTGCTGGCGCTGGCCGAGGCCGCCACCGTCCGCAAGTACTGAGTACCCGGGCCGGCGGCGGCCCCGTGCCGGGTCAGGCCCGCCGCAGCCGTGCGGCGAGCGCGGCGGCGGCCGCCCGCGGGTCCTCCGCCGCGGTGATGGCCCGGACCACCACGACGCGCCGGGCGCCGGCCGCCAGCACCTCGTCCAGGTTGCCCAGGTCGATGCCGCCGATGGCGAACCACGGGCGGTCGGTGGCCTGCTTCGCCGCGTACTCGACCAGGCCGAGGCCGGGCGCGTGGCGGCCCGGCTTGGTCGGGGTGGGCCAGACCGGGCCGGTGCAGAAGTAGTCCACGCCGGGCTCGGCGACCGCCGCGTCCACCTCGGACTCGGCGTGGCAGGAACGGCCGATCAGCACGTCCTCGCCGAGGATCGCCCGGGCGGCCGGCACCGGCAGGTCGTCCTGCCCGAGGTGCAGCACGTCGGGGCGGGCGGCGTGCGCGACGTCGGCGCGGTCGTTGACCGACAGCAGCTTGCCGTGCCGGCGGCAGGCGTCGGCGAAGACCTCCAGCGCCGCGAGCTCCTGCTTGGCCTCCAGGCCCTTGTCGCGCAGCTGGACGATGTCCACCCCGCCGGACAGGGCCGCGTCGAGGAACTCGGCGAGGTCGCCCCGCTCGCGGCGGGCGTCGGTGCAGAGGTAGAGCCGGGCGTCGGCGAGCCGGGCCCGCGGGCCCGCCCCGCCGGCAGCGGCGGCGCCGGTCACCGGGCCGGTCCCAGGGCCAGTCACAGGGCCATCGCCTGGGCGCGGCGCTTGACCTCGGTCGCGCGGTTCTCCCAGAGCGCCTGGACGGGGGTGCCGGGCAGCGACGGGTCCTCGGTGAACATCCACTCGAGGATCTCCTCGTCGCTGAAACCGCTGTCGCGCAGCACGGTCAGCAGGCCGACCAGGTGCTTGACCGGGCCGGTCTCGTCGATGAACGCCGCCGGGACCTGCAGCGACTTGTTGGGGCCGCGGCGGACGGCGATCAGGTCGCCCTTCTTGACCAGGTTGCGGACCTCGGTGACCACCAGACCCCACCGCTCCGAGATGTCGGGCAGGTACATCCACTCGGGGACCAGGGCTTCAATCTTGCTTTCGATCTCACTCACGCCACCAGACTGCCACCTCCGCGGCCCGCCGCGCACCAACCGGCCGCCGGGGCGGCTCCGGCTACCCCGCGACGGCCGCCTTCAGCGGCACCGCAGGGTCCGCCGCCCGGGCCCGGTCCAGCGGCGTCCCGCGCTCGATCAGCCGGCGGCCCTGGGTGAGGTCGCGCGGGCGGTCCACCGTGAGCAGGGCGCGCAGCACCCCGTCGCGCAGCCAGAGCACCGCCCAGGACGGGTCCGCCGGCGAGCCGCGCCACACCGACTCGTCACCCTCGCCGTGCCGCCCGGCGTACTGGACCATCCGGCCGAACTGCTCCGACCAGAAGTACGGCACCGGGTCGTACGGCACGTCCGCGCCGAGCACCGCGGCCGCCGCCGCGCCGCCGGACTGCAGCGCGTGGTCCCAGTGCTGGACGGTCAGCCGGGTGCCGGTTCGGGCGGACGGGTAGCTCGCGCAGTCCCCGGCCGCCCAGACGCCCGGCAGGCTGGTGCGCAGCCGCTCATCCACCAGGACGGCGCCGGCCGCGTCCAGCTCGACGCCGGAGCCGGCCAGCCAGTCGGTCGCCGGGCGGGCGCCGATGCCGACCACCACCTCGTCGGCCGGCAGGTGCGAGCCGTCCGCGAGCAGCACCGCGCCGGGCTCGACGGCCGCGACCGCGGCGTCGCAGCGCAGCTCGACCCCGGCCTCGGCGTACCAGGCGGCCATCGCCCGGCCGACCTCGGTCGGCAGCGCACCGGGGACGGGCGCCGGGCCGGCCTCGACGACGGTCACCTCGCACCCGGCCGCGCGGGCCGCGGTGGCCACCTCGGCGCCGATCCAGCCCGCGCCGACCAGCACCAGGCGCAGACCCGGGCGGAGCAGCGGGCGCAGGGCCAGCGCGTCGTCCAGGGTGTGCAGCAGGTGCGCGCGCTCGGCACCGGGCAGGACGCGCGGGGCGGCACCGGTGGCGATCACCAGGGCGCCGTACGGGAGGTCGCCGCCGTCGGTGTGCAGCACGCCCGGGGTGAGGCCGGTGGCGCGGCGGCCGGTGAGCAGCTCGACGCCCAGGTGGGGGAAGTCGATGTCCAGGGTGGTGGTGTCGGTCTTGCCGAGCAGCACCTCCTTGGAGAGCGGCGGCCGGTCGTACGGCGCGTGGGGCTCCTCGCCCACCAGCACGATCCGCCCCCGCCAGCCGCCCCGGCGCAGCCCCGACGCGCACTGCGCCCCGGCCAGCCCGGCCCCGACCACGACCACCTGATCCGTCCCGCTCAGCTCTGCCACGCGGTCACTGTACTGGCGCCCCCACCGGGCCCGGCCCCGGCGTCCACCGGCTGAGCGCCCGCTCGGCCCCGACCCGCCCGCCGCCCACAAGCCCCACCGCGCACCACCCCACCGGGCACCCCCGCCCCCTCCCGTCCCACCCCTCGTACGTGCCCTCATCGGCGCGAACGCCCCACCCACCCCCCACCCAGCCCACCACCGGACACGCCCGCCCCCTCCCGTCCCACCCCTCGTACGCGCCTTCAGCGGGGACGAGGCCCGGAGTTAAGGTGGGGGCACCATCACGGGAGCCCGGCGTACCGGGCTGAGAGGCGGGCTGACACGGCCTGCGACCGTCCGAACCTGATCCGGGTCATACCGGCGAAGGGAGAAGCAGCTTTGACACGCTTGGCACCAGGTGGCCACGCGGACGTGCTGGTGATCGGCGGAGGCGTGATCGGCCTCGCCGTCGCCTGGCGCGCGGCGCAGCGCGGGCTGGGGGACGTCGTCGTGGTCGACCCCACCCCCGGTGGCGGCGCCGCCCGGGTCGCGGCCGGCATGCTCGCCCCGGTCACCGAACTCCAGTACGGCGAAGAGCCGTTGCTCCGCCTCGGGATGGCCTCCAACGAGCGCTACGCCGCCTTCGCCGCCGAGCTCACCGAGGCCAGCGGCGGCCAGGACACCGGTTACCGCCGGTGCGGCACGCTCGCCGTCGCGCTCGACTCCGACGACCGGGCGGAGCTGCGCGAGTTGCACGCCTTCCACCTGCGGCTCGGCCTCGACTCGACCTGGCTGACCGGCCGCGAGGCCCGCAAGCTGGAGCCGATGCTCGCCCCCGGCGTCCGCGGCGGCCTGCACGTGGCGGACGACCACCAGGTGGACGGTCGCCGGCTGCTGACGGCGCTGCTGCTGGCCGGCCAGGCCGCCGGCGTGGTCGTCCGGCGGACCGAGGCGGTCGAGCTGCTGGTCGAGGACGGCCGCGCGGTCGGCGTCCGGCTCGGCACCGGCGAGAGCGTGACCGCCGGCCGGGTCGTGCTCGCGGCCGGCCCGGAGAGCCACCGGCTGCCCGGCCTGCCCGACGGCGTGCTGCCGGCGATCCGCCCGGTGAAGGGCCAGATCCTGCGGCTGCGGATCCCCGAGGCGTACCGGCCGTTCCTGTCCCGCAACGTCCGGGCGGTGGTCCGCGGCCAGCACCTCTACCTGGTGCCGCGCGAGGACGGCGAGCTGGTGATCGGCGCGACCAGCGAGGAGCAGGGCTACGACACCACGGTCACCGCCGGCGGGGTGTACGAGCTGCTGCGCGACGCCCACGAGCTGGTCCCCGGCATCACCGAGCTGCCGCTGGTGGAGACCTCCGCCGGGCTGCGCCCGGGCTCGCCGGACAACGCGCCGCTGCTCGGGCCGACGGCCCTGCCCGGCCTGGTCGCCGCCACCGGGCACTACCGCAACGGCGTGCTGCTCACCCCGGTGACCGCCGACCTGATCGCCGAACACCTGGCCACCGGCACCACGCCGGAGCTGGCCGCACCGTTCTCCCCCACTCGCTTCGCCACGAAGGTCCCCGCATGAGCGACATCCCCCTCACCGTCAACGGCGAGCCCCGCCTGGTGCCCGCCGCCACCACCCTCGCCGAGGTGGTGGCCACTCTGAGCCGGGCCAACACGGGCGTCGCCGCCGCGCTCAACGAGGCCGTGGTGCCGAGGAGTTCGTGGCCGGTCACGCAGCTCTCGGCGGGCGACCGGGTCGAGATCCTCACCGCCGTGCAGGGGGGCTGACCATGGCCGACGACGTCCTCTCCATCGCCGGCACCACCTTCGGCTCGCGGCTGATCATGGGCACCGGGGGTGCCCCCAGCCTGGAGGTCCTGGAGCAGGCGCTGCGGGTCTCCGGCACCGAGCTGACCACGGTGGCGATGCGCCGGGTGAACGCCACCACCCAGGGCTCCGTCCTGGACGTGCTGACCCGCAACGGGATCCGCGTCCTGCCCAACACGGCCGGCTGCTTCACCGCCGGCGAAGCGGTGCTGACCGCCCGGCTGGCCCGCGAGGCGCTCGGCACCGACTGGGTGAAGCTGGAGGTCATCGCGGACGAGCGGACCCTGCTGCCGGACCCGATCGAGCTGCTGGACGCCGCCGAGACGCTGGTCGACGACGGCTTCACCGTGCTCCCGTACACCAACGACGACCCGGTCCTGGCCCGGAAGCTCGAGGACGTCGGCTGCGCGGCGATCATGCCGCTGGGCTCGCCGATCGGCTCCGGCCTGGGCATCCGCAACCCGCACAACTTCCAGCTGATCGTGGAGAGCGCGAACGTCCCGGTGATCCTGGACGCGGGCGCCGGCACCGCCTCGGACGTCGCGCTGGCGATGGAGCTGGGCTGCGCCGCCGTCATGCTCGCCTCCGCGGTGACCCGCGCCCAGGACCCGGTGCTGATGGCCGAGGCGATGCGGCACGCCGCCGAGGCCGGCCGGCTCGCCCACCGGGCCGGCCGGATCCCGCGCCGCTTCCACGCCGAGGCCTCCTCGGCGATGGCCGGCCTGGCCGACCTCGACACCCGCGAGCACCCGGCGTTCTGACGGGGCGCCACCGCCGCCCGGGGCCCCCACTGCCGCTTCCGCCGCGGGGCACCGGGCGGCCCGGCCGACCCCCACGACCGACGACCGGGCCCCTTGTCACAGCCCGGCCACGAAGCCCCCGGCGCGCCACCCGGGGGCGGGACCGCACGCCGCCCCGCCACTAGAATCCCCCGGGTGGACATGGCATTGCACGACCCGCTGATCGGAACCCTGCTCGACGGCCGGTACCGGGTCGAGCAGCGCATCGCGGCCGGCGGCATGTCCACCGTCTACCGCGGCACCGACACCCGGCTCGACCGGGTCGTCGCGCTGAAGGTGATGCACCCCGACCTCGCCGGCGACGAAGGCTTCACCGCCCGCTTCATCCGCGAGGCCAAGGCGGTCGCCCGGCTCACCCACCCCAACGTGGTCAACGTCTTCGACCAGGGCGCGGACGGCGGAAACGTTTTCCTCGCCATGGAGTACGTGCCCGGCCGCACCCTGCGCGACCTGCTGCGCGACCGCGGCGCGCTGTCCGTCCGCGCCGCGCTGGACGTCCTGGAGCCGGTGCTCGCCGCGCTCGGCGCCGCCCACCGGGCCGGCCTCGTCCACCGGGACGTCAAGCCGGAGAACGTGCTGATCACCGAGGGCGGCCTGGTCAAGGTCGCCGACTTCGGGCTGGTCCGGCTGCTGAACGCCGCCGACGGTGCCCCCACCACCACGACCACCGCCACCGGCGGCACCGTGATGGGCACCGTCTCCTACCTGGCCCCCGAGCAGATCCTCCCCGACGCCCCCACCGACCAGCGCGTCGACGTCTACGCGGCCGGCATCCTGCTGTACGAGATGCTGACCGGCCGCCGCCCGCACACCGGCGACAACCCCGTCCAGGTCATGTACAAGCACCTGCACGAGAACGTCCCCGCCCCCTCGCTCGTCGCCCCCGCCGTCGCCCCCGAGCTGGACGCGATAGTGGCCGGCGCCTGCGCGCGCGACCCGCGGGGCCGCCCGTACGACGCGGTCGAGCTGCTGGCCGCCCTCCAGCGGGTGCGCCGCGAGCTCACCCCGGCCCAGTTGGACGCCGAGCCGCCCGCCTCCACCCGGCCCAGCCCGCAGTACCCGACCAGTGAGCCGACCTCGGTCATCCGGCCCGCGGTCGTCGCCGAGGCGGCCGACCGGCCGGGCCCCGCGCCCGCCGCGCCGCCGGTCGAGCGGACCAGCGTGCTGGACGTCCCGCCGGAGGTGATGGAGCAGCTGCTCGCCGAGCCGCGCCCGTACGACGAGCCGACGCCGGTGCGCACCCGGCAGCCCGGCCGGCTGGCCCGCGTCCCCCGCAAGCCGCTGATCTGGGCCTCCGTCCTGGCGGCCCTGGTGCTGCTGGTCGGCGGCGCCACGTACGCGCTCTCCGGCGCGCTGTACACGAACGTGCCGAGCGTGCTCGGCAAGGACCGCGCCGAGGCGCAGCGGATCCTGGACGGCGCGGGCATGCACGGGAAGTTCACCGAGGTGTACAGCGAGACCGTCCCGGCCGGCCAGGTGATCTCGACCGACCCGGGGGTCGGCGCCCGCGCCCGCAAGAGCGACGCGGTCGGCGTCACCGTCTCCCGGGGCCCGAAGCGGATCCCCGTGCCGGAGCTGGCCGGGAAGCCGGCCGACCAGGCCGCCGCGGCGCTGACCGGCGCCCAGCTGGCGCGCGGCGGCGTCACCGAGACGTACAGCGACACCGTCCCGGAGGGCGCGGTGATCAGCAGCTCGCCGGCGGCCGGCCAGCAGCTGCCCGAGAACACGCCGGTCTCGCTGGTGGTCAGCAAGGGCATGGTGCCGGTGCCGGACGTGACCGGGATGTCCAAGGAGGAGGCGGCGAGGACGCTGCAGGCGGCCGGCTTCGCGATGCAGAGCAGCGGCGTGAACCTGTTCGGCAACGGCAAGGCCACCGGCCAGTCGCCCGCCGCCGGGGAGCGCCGCCCGCAGCGCACCGTGGTGACGGTCACCTTCCCCTTCCTCTAGCCCCTAGCCGCCCCGCCCCCGCCCCGCCCCGCCCCGGCGGTCAACTTCCGCTCCCCCTGCGGGTTCTGGGCGCCCGGCGTAGCGTGGAAGCAGGCCTGCCCGGCCCCGCCGGCCGCTGCCGGAAGGGCTGCGGCGCCGGGACCTCCGGACGGGGCTGCGCGGCGGCCGGTACCCGAGGATGTGGTCGCCATGGGCGGACCGACCGTCGACGATCTGCGGGAGCGCGTGCGGGGCACGGTGATCACCCCCGCGGACGAGGGGTACGAGGAGGCCCGCCGGGTCTACAACGCCATGGTGGACCGCCGCCCGGCCGTGGTCGTCAGGGTGGCCAACGCCGGGGACGTGATGGCCTCGGTCGACTACGCGCGGGAGAACGGGCTGGAGCTCGCCGTCCGCGGCGGTGCCCACAGCGCGCCCGGCTTCGGCACCTGCGACGGCGGCCTGGTGATCGACTTCGCCGGCCTGCACGGGGTCCGGATCGATCCCGAGCGACGGACCGCCCGCTGCGACGGCGGCGTGACGTGGGGCGACCTCAACGCCGCCGGGTACGCCTTCGGGCTCGGGGTGACCGGGGGGATCATCTCGACCACCGGCATCGCCGGGCTGACCCTGGGCGGCGGCTTCGGCCACCTGGCCCGCGGCCTGGGTCTGAGCTGCGACAACCTGCTGTCGCTGGACGTGGTCACCGCCGACGGCCGGTTCCGCACGGTGAGCGAGGAGCGGGAGCCGGACCTCTTCTGGGCGCTGCGCGGCGGTGGCGGCAACTTCGGCGCGGTGACGTCCTTCGAGTACCGGCTCAGCCCGGTGCGGGACGTGGTGGCCGGCCCGGTCGTCTACGAGCTGGAGCACGCCCCGGCGGTGCTGCGGTTCTACCGCGAGTTCATCCGGGACGCCCCGGAGGAACTGGGTCTCTTCCCGGGATTCCACGTCGCGCCGCCGCTGCCGTTCATCCCCGAGGACCGGGTCGGTGACCGGTTCGTCATCCTGTTCCCCTGCTGGAACGGGCCTGCCGGCGAGGCCGACAAGGTGCTCGCACCGCTGCGGGACGCGGCGCCGGTGTTCGCCGAGGGTGTCGCCACGATGCCGCACCCGGCGTTCGCGGGCGCGTTCGACGCGCTGCTGCCGCCCGGTCTCCAGCAGTACTGGAAGGGCCTCTTCGCGGCCGAGCTGACCGACGACGCGATCGCGGTCCACCTGGAGCAGGGGCCGCGGATCCCGACGGTTAACTCGGCGCTGCACGTCTACCCGATCAACGGCGCCTGCCATCGGGTCGCCCCGGGCGACACCGCCTTCGCCTACCGGGACGCGACCTTCGCGACGGTGATCGCCGGTGCCTGGCCGGACCCGGCCGACAACGCGGCGAACGTCTCCTGGGTGCGCGACTACTACGCCGCCCTCGCCCCGCACTCCTTCGAGGCCGGGTACATCGGCTTCATGGACCACGACGACCAGCACCGCGTCGAGGTCAACTACAAGGGCAACTACGCCCGGCTGGTGCAGCTGAAGCGGCGCTACGACCCGGGGAACCTCTTCCACCTGAACCAGAACATCAAGCCCTGAGGCGCGCCCGGACCCTCAGCGCAGCGGCCCGTCGCCCGGCTCCTCCTGGTAGGAGTAACGCTGTTCCTTCCAGGGGTCGCCGAGGTTGTGGTAGCCGCGTTCCTCCCAGAAGCCGCGCCGGTCGGCCCGCATGTACTCCACCGCCCGGACCCACTTGGGCCCCTTCCAGGCGTACAGCTGCGGGACGACCAGCCGGACCGGGAAGCCGTGCTCGGCGGTGAGCGGTTCGCCGTTGCGGTGGGTGGCGAAGACCGTCCGCGGGTCGGCGAAGTCGGCCAGCCGCAGGTTGGCGCTGTAGCCGTACTCGGCCCAGACCATGACGTGGGTGACGCCCGGCGCCGGGGGCACCCGGGTCAGCACCTCGGCGGCCGGCACGCCCGTCCACTCGTTGCCGAGCATCGAGAAGCGGGTGACGCAGTGCAGGTCGGCCCGGACGGTGGTGCGCGGCAGGGCGGTGAAGCCGGTGAAGTCCCAGCTGTGCTTCTCGGCCGAGGCGGTGGCGCCGAACACCTGGAAGTCCCAGGTCAACGGTTTGAAGCGGGGCACCGGACCGTAGTGCAGGGCGGGCCAGCCGCGTTGTGGGCGCTGCCCCGGCGGGAGCGTCGGGTCAGACGGCGGAATCGGTTCTTGTTCGGACTGACCCATGGCTCCATGGTGACAGACGGCGGACGGCGCCCGTCGCGCGCCCCTTTCCTGCGCAGTGCGCCCGCCCGTACGGGCCAATGGGCGCCAAATCGGATATTCCGACACATGTCCTACTGAGTGTGAACTTACTGGAATTTCGTCCCATCGCGGTGCCAGGATGCGTGCAGCCGGAGGGCACGGCCGCGATTCCCGGGCACGCAGGTCGCACAGGTCGCACAGGACCCACAGGACGCACAGCAGGAAGGCAGCGCCATGAAGGGCGACGCAGAGGTCATCGAGTTCCTCAACGAGCAGCTCACCGCCGAGCTGACCGCCATCAACCAGTACTTCCTGCACGCCAAGATGCAGGAGAACTTCGGCTGGACGAAGCTCGCCAAGTACACCCGGCACGAGTCCTTCGACGAGATGAAGCACGCCGAGACGCTCACCGACCGGATCCTCTTCCTGGACGGGCTGCCCAACTACCAGCGGCTGTTCCACGTCCGGATCGGCCAGACCGTCAAGGAGATGTTCGAGGCGGACCGCCAGATCGAGGTGGAGGCGATCGACCGGCTCAAGCGCGGGATCGTGGTGATGCGGGCCAAGAACGACGTCACCTCGGCGAACATCTTCGAGGACATCCTGGCCGACGAGGAGCACCACATCGACTACCTCGACACCCAGCTGGAACTGCTGGAGAAGCTCGGTGAGGCGCTCTACCTCGCCCAGCTGATCGAGCAGCCGGAGTCCTGAGCCCCCGGGCCGCGATCCCCCGGGCCGACCGGACCGCGGGCCCTCAGGCCGCGCGCAGCGGCGCGGGGCGGGCGGGTTCCGACGGCGCGGCCTCCGGATCGGCGAGCCCGAGCCTGCCGGCGAGCCGGGCGGTCGGGCAGGGCCGCGCGCCGTGCTCGCCCAGCAGGGCCTGGATCCGGCGGACGCAGGAGCCGCAGTCGGTGCCGGCCTTGCAGCCCTTGGCGATCTGGCGCGGGGTGTTGGCACCCGCGTCGATCTCCTTCTTGACCTGGTCCTCGGTGACCGCATGACACATGCACACGTACATCGCGGTCTCTCCCGGGGTGGTGCGGCCGAACGGCGTGAAACGATCTTGACTAAGGCTTGCCTTAGCTCACTAAGCCTCACCTTACCCGGTGGAACGGGCGCGAAAAAGCCTCTCCGGCCCCGGAAAATCCGGGACCGGAGAGGCTTATCTCACACGGGGTGCCGCTCAGTGGCCGCCGCGGTACATTTCGGCCACCAGGAACGCCAGGTCCAGCGACTGGCTGCGGTTGAGCCGCGGGTCGCAGGCCGTCTCGTAGCGCTGGTGCAGGTCGTCGACCAGCACCTCGTCGCCGCCGCCGACGCACTCGGTGACGTCGTCACCGGTCAGCTCCACGTGGATGCCGCCCGGGTGGGTGCCGAGCGCGCGGTGCACCTCGAAGAAGCCCTTGACCTCGTCCAGGACGTCGTCGAAGCGGCGGGTCTTGTGGCCGCTCGACGCCTCGAAGGTGTTGCCGTGCATCGGGTCGCAGATCCAGACCGGCTGCGCACCGGAGGCGGTGACCTTCTCCACCAGGGTGGGCAGGTGGTCGCGGATCTTGCCCGCGCCCATCCGGGTGATGAAGGTGAGCCGGCCGGGCTCCCGCTCCGGGTCCAGCTTCTCGATCAGGGTGAGCGCCTCGTCCACCGTGGTGGTCGGGCCGAGCTTCACGCCGATCGGGTTGCGGATCCGGGAGGCGAACTCGATGTGCGCGTGGTCCAGCTGCCGGGTGCGCTCGCCGATCCACACCATGTGGCCGGAGACGTCGTACAGGTCGCCGGTGCGCGAGTCCACGCGGGTCAGCGCGGTCTCGTAGTCGAGGATCAGCGCCTCGTGCGAGGAGTAGAACTCGACCGTCCTGAACTCCTCCGGCGCCACGCCACAGGCGTTCATGAACGCCAGCGCGTTGTCGATCTCGCGGGCGAGCTGCTCGTAGCGCTGGCCGGCCG
Organism: Kitasatospora sp. NPDC127111; assembly: GCF_042677465.1. Classification (NCBI taxonomy): domain Bacteria; kingdom Bacillati; phylum Actinomycetota; class Actinomycetes; order Kitasatosporales; family Streptomycetaceae; genus Kitasatospora; species Kitasatospora sp. NPDC127111. Next base: position 8,378 of record NZ_JBHXTG010000013.1, on the reverse strand, counting down.
GCGAGTTGCGCACGAAGTCCTGGTTCCAGGCGTGCACCTGGCGCAGGTCCGCGTAACCACCGGTGGTGAACGCGCGCACCAGGTTCAGCGTCGCGGCGGACGCGTTGTACATCCGCTTCAGGCGCTCCGGGTCCGGGATGCGGGACTCGGGGGTGAAGTCGAAGCCGTTCACCGAGTCGCCCCGGTAGACCGGAAGGGTGACGCCGTCCCTGGTCTCGGTCGACTTGGAGCGCGGCTTGGAGTACTGACCGGCGATCCGGCCGACCTTGACCACCGGGACGGAGGCCGCGTACGTCAGCACGGCCGCCATCTGCAGCAGGGTCTTCAGCTTGTTGCGGATGTGCTCGGCCGAGACGCCGTCGAAGGCCTCGGCACAGTCACCGCCCTGCAGCAGGAACGCCTCACCACGCGCCACGGCACCGAGCCGGGCGCGCAGCTGGTCGCACTCGCCGGCGAAGACGAGCGGCGGATAGGAGGCGAGCTCCGCAAGGGTCTTGCGCAGAGCCTCGTGGTCCGGCCATTCAGGCTGCTGCGCCGCGGGCAGGGACTGCCAGGGGTGGGGATTTGTCACGGTCACACGGCCAAGGCTACGGGGTGCGACAACCGATTTGTGACCACTGCCCGATGGGTGAGACACGACTCGGACAATCGCGTGACCGGCCTCACCCGGTCCGCCGCATCCGCTACGCTCGTCGCATGAACGCGCCGCACACCCACTCCTGGTGGTGGGCCGACCCCTCGGGTGGCCCACGGATAGCGCGTTCCTAGACGAACACGACGGCCGCCCCTCGGGGCGGCCGTCGGCGTATCGGCAGACGGCCCTCCCGGGAGCGGAACCCCAGTACCGCCCCCGCATCCACCGGAAGGAAGCCGCCACCGTGACCACCGCCACCGACCTGCTCGCCCGCCTGACCGACCCGGACGCCCCGGCCTTCGCCCTGCTGCACCGGCGCACCCCCCGGCTCGCCCCGGACACCGTCGAGGTGCTGCTGGGAACGGTCGGCAGCTACGAGCGGCTGGCCGACCTGCCGGTCCGCGCGGGCGTCCCGGCCGACGGCCCGGTGCACGACCTGCTCGCCCTGGTGCCGTTCCGGCAGATCCGCGAGCGCGGCTTCGAGGCGCACGACGACGCCACCCCGCTGCAGGCCCTCTCGGTGACCGAGCAGTACGCCCTGCCGCTGGCCGAACTCTCCGCCGCCCTGCCGGAGTCGCCGGTCTCGCTGACCGGCGGCTCGTTCGACATCGACGACGCCGAGTACGCCGGCATCGTCCGCCGGGTGATCGAGGACGAGATCGGGCGCGGCGAGGGCGCCAACTTCGTGATCCGGCGCGACTTCACCGCGACCCTCGACGACTTCTCCCCCGCGCTCGCGCTCTCGCTCTTCCGCCGGCTGCTGGAGCAGGAGCGCGGCGCCTACTGGACCTTCCTGGTGCACACCGGCGACCGCGTCCTGGTCGGCGCCTCCCCCGAGGTGCACGTCCGGCAGAGCGGCGGGACGGTCGTGATGAACCCGATCTCCGGCACCTACCGCTACCCGGCCGCCGGCGCCGACCTCGACTCGCTGCTCGCGTTCCTGCGCGACCCCAAGGAGCTGGAGGAGCTCACCATGGTGGTCGACGAGGAGCTCAAGATGATGTGCACCGTCGGCGACCTCGGCGGCCAGGTGCTCGGCCCGCGCCTCAAGGAGATGTCGCACCTCGCCCACACCGAGTACGAGCTGCGCGGGCGCACCTCGCTGGACGTCCGCGAGGTGCTGAAGGAGACGATGTTCGCCGCCACCGTCACCGGCAGCCCCGTCCAGAACGCCACCCGGGTGATCAAGCGGTACGAGCGCGGCGGGCGCGGCTACTACGCCGGCGCGCTCGCCCTGATCGGCCGCTCGGCCAGCGGCGGCCAGCTGCTGGACTCCCCGATCTGCATCCGCACCGCCGACATCGACCCGGCCACCGGCCGGCTGGTCGTGCGGGTCGGCGCCACGCTGGTCCGGCACTCCGACCCGGAGTCCGAGGTCGCCGAGACCCACGCCAAGGCCGCCGGGGTGCTCACCGCGATCGGCGCCCGCCCGGCCCCGGTCCGGGCGGCGCACCGGTCCGGCCCGCGGCTCGCCGACGACCACCGGGTGCAGGCGGCCCTGGACGCCCGGCGCGCCAACCTCGCGCCGTTCTGGCTGCGGATGCAGGAGCCGGCCAGGGTCACCGAGACCGAGCCGACCCTGGTGGTGGACGGCGAGGACACCTTCACCTCGATGCTCGCCCACCTGCTGACCTCGCTGGGCCACCGGGTCACCGTGGCGGGCTTCGACGAGCCCGGGCTGCGCGAGCGGGTCGCCGGCCACCGCGGGCCGCTGGTGCTCGGCCCCGGCCCGGGCGACCCGGCCGCGGCCGACGACGCCAAGATGGCGGTGCTCCGCCCGATCGTCGCCGACGCGCTGGCCGCCGTCCGCTCCGGCGCCCGCACCGCGCCGCTGCTCGCCGTCTGCCTCAGCCACCAGCTGCTCTCGGGCGTGCTCGGGCTGCCGCTGGCCCGCAAGGCCGTCCCGTTCCAGGGAGCGCAGGAGACCGTCGACCTGTTCGGCACCCGCCGCACGGTCGGCTTCTACAACACGTTCACCGCGCGCTGCTCGGACGACGACGCCGCCCGGCTGGCCGTTGAGGGGGTCGAGCTCTCCCGCGACCCGCTCACCGGCGACGTCCACGCGCTGCGCGGTCCGGGCTTCGCCGGGCTGCAGTTCCACCCGGAGTCGGTCCTCACCCGGGACGGCGTGGACATCGTCGCCGGGCTGCTCCGGGAGGCCGCCGCGCTGCGCGGCTGAGCCGTCCGGCGCGGGGCGGGGGCGGGCCGGGCGGCCCGCCCCCGCTCAGATCTCGTCGTCCAGGCCCTGCTCGATCGCGTACCGGACCAGCTCGACCCGGTTGTGCAGCTGGAGCTTGCCGAGGGTGTTCTGGACGTGGTTCTGCACCGTGCGGTGGGAGAGCACCAGCCGGTCGGCGATCTGCCGGTAGGACAGGCCCTTGGCGACCAGCCGCAGCACCTCGGTCTCCCGGGCGGTCAGCTGCGGGACGGCGGGGGCGGTCGGCGCGGCCGGCTCGGCGGCCAGCCGGCGGAACTCGCCGAGCACCAGGCCGGCCAGGCCCGGGGTGAAGACGGCGTCGCCGACGGCGGTGCGGCGCACCGCGTCCAGCAGCTCGTCCCGCCCCGCCGACTTCACCAGGTAGCCGGTCGCGCCGGACTTCACCGCCTCCAGCACGTCCTGGTGCTCGCCGCTCGCGGAGAGCACCAGGACGCGCACCGACGGGTCCTGGGCGACCACCTGGCGGCAGACCTCGGCACCGGGCAGGCCGGGCAGGTTGAGGTCCAGCACCACCACCTGCGGGGAGCAGGCGCGGGCCCGGCGGACCGCCTCCTCGCCGTCGCCGGCGGTGGCCACCACGTCCAGTCCGGCCTCGGCGAGGTCGCGCGAGACGGCGTCGCGCCACATCGGGTGGTCGTCCACGACCATGACCCGCACCGGCTGCCCGGCGGTCGCCTGCCCGGTGGCCGGCTGCTCGGTGGTCGGCTGGTCGGTCATTCGAAGCCCTTCCTCGGGACGCGGAGTTCGACCTCGACGCCCTCCCCGGGCGCCGAGTACAGCTCGGCCGTGCCGCCGAGGTCCAGGAGCCGGCCCCGGATGGACTGGGAGACGCCGAGCCGGCCGGCCTGCTCCGCCTCGCCGAGCCGGCCGGGGGCGAAGCCCGGACCGTCGTCGCGGACGCTGACGGTGACGGCGTCCGGCTCGTCCTCGACCAGGATCCAGGCGCGGGCCGCGGGGCCGGCGTGCTTGCGGACGTTGTCCACCGCGGCGCCGACGGCGGCGGCCAGTTCGCCGGCGGCCGGAGCGGGGAGCAGCACCGGGGTGCCGGGGGCGGAGAGCGTGATCCGCTCGTCCGCGTACGGGCCGAGCAGGGTGCGGAGGTCCTGCGGCTCCTGCGGCGCGCGTTGGGCCGGCAGCGGGCCGCCGCTCATCAGGGCCCGCAGCGCGCGTTCCTGCTCGCCGGCCAGCCGGCCGAGCTCGGCGAAGTCGGCGTCCCGGCCGGCGGTCTGCTCGCCGCCCCGGCGCTGGACCAGCGCGAGCACCTGGAGCACGCCGTCGTGGATGTCCCGGGACAGCCGCTCGCGCTCCCGGGTGGCGGCCTCCACCTGCAGCGCCCGGGTGAGGGTCGCCTCGCTGGCCCGGGCCAGCTCGATCACGTAGCCGATCGCGCAGCCGGCCACCATCAGCAGCACGATGTTGTGGATGTTGTCGCCGGTCGGGCCGCCGTGGCCGAGGATGTTGGCCACCCCGATCACCGAGGCGGCCGCCGCCGCCCAGCGCCAGCCGCCCTTGCCGGCGAAGCCGAGCACGGTGCCGGCCGCCCAGATGGTGGGCAGGGTGGGCGCGCCGTGGCTGATCCGGGCCGGGTCGTCGATCCGGCCGCTCATCACGATGCCGGTGACGGCGAGCGTGAGGTCGGTGCCGAGCACGTACCAGGTGCAGCGCTGCGGCCCGGCGAAGGCGCGGGTGCTGGCCAGCGTCCAGAGCGTCAGCGCGCCGAGGTAGATCCACCCGGCGACGGGGTGCAGGAACGCCATGTACGAGTTGAAGTAACGCAGCCCCGCGTAGCCGAGCGCCAGGACGCGGAAGTAGGACATCGCGCGCCAGAGCGGCAGTTCGACGGACATCCCGCCGGCCGCGACGGCCCCGCCGACCACGCCGGTTCCGCTGCCGTCCGTCATCGCCCCTGCCCTCCCCCCGGCGGGCCCGGTCCGACCCGCTCTCCTACTGCTCGCCCAGGTTCTCGCCGGCCTGCTCGGCCGCCTTCTCCGCCGCCTTCTGGGCCTTCTCCGCCTCGGCCTTCTCGGCCTTGGCGGCCGCCTGTTCGGCCTTCTGCACCGCCTTGCGCTCGGCGTCGGCGCGCTTCTTGTCGTCGGCGATCTGCCGCTTGGCGGCGGTCGCGTAGATGTCCACGTACTCCTGGCCGGAGAGGCGCATGATCTCGTACATCACCTCGTCCGTCACCGAACGGAGGATGAAGCGGTCGTTCTCCATGCCGTGGTAGCGGGAGAAGTCCAGCGGCCGGCCGATCCGGATGCCCGGGCGGATGCCGAAGTTGGGGATCACCTGGCCGGGCGGCTGCACCTTCTCGGTGTCGATCATCGCGACCGGGATCACCGGCGCGCCGGTGGCCAGCGCGACGCGGGCCAGGCCGCCGACCTTGCCGCGGTACAGCTTGCCGTCGGGCGACCGGGTGCCCTCCGGGTAGACGCCGAACAGCTCGCCGCGTTCCAGCACCGCGATGGCGGAGCGGATCGCCGCCTCGCCGGCGCCGCGCACGCCCGAGCGGTCCACCGGGAGCTGGCCGACGCCCTTGAAGAAGGCGGCCGTCAGCTTGCCCTTCACGCCCGGCGTGTTGAAGTACTCGGCCTTGGCGATGAAGGTGACCCGGCGTTTGATCAGCGCGGGGAAGAAGAAGGAGTCCGAGAAGGAGAGGTGGTTGCTCGCGATGATCGCGGCACCCTCGGCGGGGATGTTCTCCTCACCCTCGATCCACGGCCGGAAGAAGATCCGAAGCAGTGGCGCGACGATCATCTTCATCAGTCGGTAGAACAACCCGGGCCTCCTGTTATGCGGACCGGACGATCCTAATGCCCCGCGACCCCCGCCCGCGCCCCGCCCCGCCCCGGCGGGGCGCCCCGGCGGGGGTGTACGGAGCGGGCGGGCCCGTGGGACGATGCGGTTTCCGCAGCCGTCGTTCCGCGCGCCCCGGTCGTCCCCGTCGGGGTCAGCGTCCTCTTCCTCCAGCGTCCCCGCCCGCGAAGGAGCCCGCCATGCCGCCGCTGCCCGGTGCCGAGCCGTACCACCACCAGGGCGGGCCGGTGGGCGTCCTGCTCTGTCACGGTTTCACCGGCTCGCCGCAGTCGCTGCGGCCGTGGGCCGAGGAGCTGGCGGCGGCCGGGTTCACCGTCTCGCTGCCGCTGCTGCCCGGGCACGGCACCCGCTGGCAGGACATGCAGCTGACCCGCTGGGAGGACTGGTACGCGGAGGTCGAGCGGGAGCTGCTGGCCCTCTCCGCCACGTGCGAGCAGGTCTTCGTCTGCGCGCTGTCGATGGGCTCCGCCCTGGCCCTGCGGCTGGCCGCGCTGCACGGGCCGGCGGTGTCCGGACTGGTGCTGGTCAACCCGTCGGTGCGTTCCGACAAACCCGCGAGTGTGCTGCTTCCGGTGCTGCGTCACCTGGTGCCGAGCCTGCCCGGGATCGCCAGCGACATCGCCAAGCCGGGCTCGGTCGAGCTCGGCTACGACCGGACGCCGCTGCACGCCGCCTGGTCGCTGGCCCGGCTGTGGAAGGAGGTCCAGGGCCGGCTGCCGCAGGTGACCCAGCCGGTGCTGCTCTTCCACAGCCCGCAGGACCACGTCGTCTCCCCGGCCAACTCGGAACTGGTGCTGGCCCGGATATCCTCGACCGACGTGACGGAGCGGCTTTGCCAGCGCAGCTACCACGTCGCGACGCTGGACCACGACGCGGCGGAAATATTCGCGGCCAGTCTGGACTTCATCCGACGGCTGGCTCCCGCCCACGCGGCGGGCGTCACCCGGGTCGAATCCGACGATCACCAGGGCTGAAGGGCCGGAAGTGCACGAGAGCAGCACGGCGGGCGGCGAGGACGAGGCGCCCCGCGAGGACGCGGAGAACACGAAGGCCGACTCCTCCGGGCCCGGGGGCACCACCGGGGGCCGGGGCGCCGCCGGGACGGACGGCACCGCCGGGGGCGGCGGCGCGGAGGCCGGCTCCGCCGCGGAGCCGCCGCGGGTGCGGCGCGCGCCCGAGCGCAGCCAGGCCGAGCAGGACGAGATCTTCGCCGCGCTGGTCGCCCAGTTCGACGACCCCGTCGACCTCAACAACCCGAACTGGCCGGAGATCGAGAACCTCCGGGCCCGCGGCGAGCTGAAGGGCGGTTTCAAGGACGGCACCGGGCACCGGGCCGACCCGGACGACCTCTCCGACCTGGCGCCGCAGCCCCGCCCCCGCTCCACCCGGCCGGTGATGCCGGCGGCCGGCTCCGGCCCGCGCGACTTCGAGCTGGAGGAGGAGACCGACGAGGGCCACTTCGTCCCGCCGGAGCCGCCGCCGCTGCCGGCCGCGGACGTCACCGCCAAGTTCGCCTGGCTGGCCGTGCTCGGCGGGCCGGCCCTGCTGCTCTTCGACGCGGTGGTCTGGCGCGAGGTCTCCGGCTGGCCGGCCTGGGTCGGGGTGACCGCCTTCCTGGGCGGCTTCGTCACCCTGGTGGTCCGGATGAAGGAGCGCGACGAGGACGAGCCCGAGGACCCGCACGGCGGCGCGGTCGTCTGACCGCGCGCGGGCCCGCCCGCTGTCCGGCCCGACGGCTGTCCGGCTGTCCGGTCCCACGGCTGTCCGGTCCCCCGGTCGTTCTGCCCGGCCGTCAGCCGGTCGGCAGCTCCAGGACGGCGAGCACCGGCAGGTGGTCGGTGGCGGCCCGCAGGTCGGCCTCGGTGACCCCGGGCAGGCCGTGCGGGACGCCGCAGGCGAGGACGCGCACGCCGGGGGTGGCGAACACGGCGTCGATCCGCTGGTAGGGGTTCTCCGGGACGGACGTGAACTCGCCGCCCCAGGGCGCCGTCAGGTGGCCGTCCTGCAGCCGGGCGGCCAGCAGCCGCCAGCCGGGGCCGTCCGGGTGCTCGTTGAAGTCGCCCGCGACGACGCCGAGTTCGGCGATCCGCAGCTGGTCGAGCAGCAGCTCGAACTGGCCGTACCGCTCCTGCGGGTCCAGGCTCAGGTGGCAGCTGGTGACGGAGAAGGGCACCGAGCCGGCCACCCTGACCAGCGCGCTGGCGAAGCCGCGGGCGTGCAGGCCGCGGGTCTTGGGCAGCAGCCGGTCGTGGACGGCGAGCACGTCCACCTCGGGCCGGCCGAGCAGCAGCGGGCCGGCGGCGGCCCGGCCGCCGCCGGCCAGGACCACGGTGCCGGTCCGCCGGGCGAGCCAGGCCGCCTGACCCCGGGGCCGCCAGTAGCGCGGCGACTCCTGGACGCAGACCAGGTCCGGGGCGCAGGCCCGGATCACCCGGACCAGCGCCTGCCGGTCGTCCCGCAGCGAGCGGACGTTGTAGCCGAGCAGCCGCAGCCGCCCCGGCCCGGGCGGCGGCAGTTCGGCCGGAGCCGCGGTCGTCGGGTCGCTCGTCATGGTGGTCCTCCCCTGGAACGTCCAGTGACGACGACCGTACGGCAGCGGTGCCGCCGGGCGGTGCGCCAACACGACGGCGGGAGCGGGCGACGGCGGGAGCGGACGACGGCGCACACGCCGACGGCGGCGGCGCGGCCGGGCCCGGGGGCTCCGGCCGCGCC
>NZ_JBHXTG010000012.1:80321-155167 GCF_042677465.1 Kitasatospora sp. NPDC127111 | reverse complement strand
GGTTACATTCCGAACCCGGAAGCTAAGCCTCACAGCGCCGATGGTACTGCAGGGGGGACCCTGTGGGAGAGTAGGACGCCGCCGAACAATCATTCCGAAAAGACCCCCTTCCCTTCGGGAGGGGGTCTTTTCGCTTTTCGGCGGCACCCCGATCCCGCAGGCCGTCGGCGAGCGTTGCGGAGCAGGGTGGCGAACTTCACGTTCGGCCCGTCGGCGCCGGCCGCGCAAGCCCCACCAGGCGGCTCTGCCAAGGGATTTGCGGGCCGGTAAGCGGGGGCACGGTGGGGGGAAGGCCGTGCTCAGAGGGGGTCCGCGTGAATCACCGACGCGGCCGAAAGCTAGGATGGCGGCACCCTCCCTAGCTCGAAAGATGGACTTGTGACTGTCAACGACGACGTGTTCACGGACTGGAAGAACCGCGAGGAGATCGCGGAGTCGATGATCCCGGTCATCGGCCGACTGCACCGGGAGCGGGACGTCACCGTCCTGCTGCACAGCCGTTCCCTGGTGAACAAGTCGGTGGTCAGCATCCTGAAGACCCACCGGTTCGCCCGCCAGATCGCCGGCGAGGAGCTCTCGGTCACCGAGACGCTGCCCTTCCTGCAGGCGCTCACCACGCTGGACCTCGGTCCCTCGCAGATCGACATCGGCATGCTCGCCGCCACCTACGCGGCGGACGACCGCGGCCTGTCGGTGGAGGAGTTCACCGCGCAGGCGGTGGCCGGCGCGACCGGTGCCAACAAGATCGAGCGCCGTGACTCGCGGGACGTCGTCCTCTACGGCTTCGGCCGGATCGGCCGCCTGGTCGCCCGTCTGCTGATCGAGAAGTCCGGCGGCCTGCGGCTGCGGGCCATCGTCGTGCGCCAGGGCGGCGACCAGGACATCGTGAAGCGCGCCTCGCTGCTGCGTCGCGACTCCATCCACGGTCAGTTCCAGGGCACGATCACCGTTGACGAGGCGAACAGCACGATCATCGCCAACGGCAACGCGATCAAGGTGATCTACGCCAACGACCCGTCCGAGGTCGACTACACGGCGTACGGCATCAAGGACGCCATCCTCATCGACAACACCGGCAAGTGGCGTGACCGCGAGGGTCTGTCCAAGCACCTGCGCCCCGGTGTCGAGAAGGTCGTCCTGACCGCGCCGGGCAAGGGCGACGTCCCGAACATCGTCCACGGTGTCAACCACGACACCATCAAGCCGGACGAGCAGATCCTGTCCTGCGCCTCCTGCACCACCAACGCCATCGTCCCGCCGCTGAAGGCGATGGAGGACCGGTACGGCGTGCTCCGCGGCCACGTGGAGACCGTCCACTCGTTCACCAACGACCAGAACCTGCTGGACAACTACCACAAGTCGGAGCGTCGCGGCCGTTCGGCACCGCTGAACATGGTCATCACCGAGACCGGTGCCGCCTCCGCCGTGGCGAAGGCGCTGCCGGACCTCAAGGCGAAGATCACCGGCAGCTCGATCCGCGTTCCGGTCCCGGACGTCTCGATCGCGATCCTCAACCTGCAGCTCGCGCAGGAGACCACCCGCGAGGACGTCCTCGACTACCTGCGCGACGTCTCGCTGACCTCGCCGCTGCGTCGCCAGATCGACTTCACCAACGCCCCCGACGCGGTGTCGAGCGACTTCATCGGCTCGCGTCACGCCTCGATCGTCGACGCCGGCGCCACCAAGGTCGAGGGCGACAACGCCATCCTCTACCTGTGGTACGACAACGAGTTCGGCTACTCCTGCCAGGTCATCCGGGTCGTCCAGTACGTCTCGGGCGTCGAGTACCCGACCTACCCGGCCCCGGCGGTCTGATCCGAGGGGCTCCGACCCGGCGGTGCGGGACCGAGAGGTTCTGACCCGCGGGACCTGAACGCACGGTGGGGCGGCAACCGGTTTCCGGTTGCCGCCCCACCGCCGTTTCGCGCCCGGCGCGGTGGCGCGGGGTCACGGCGTTCGCGGGCGGCGTCTTGACGGTGGCATGCCAGTGTCGGGAGGATGCCGGGGCCGTTCCGGCCGGGATCGTCCGTCCGGGCTGAGGAGGCTGAGGAGAGGGGCACCGTTGGCTGTCCGTACGCTGATCCGTCGAGCCGGTCGGGTGGCCGGCGCTTTCGTGCTCGCGCTCGCCGGGGCGGTGGCGGCCGCCGGGCCGGCGCAGGCCGACTTCGGGACCGACTACCACGATCCGTTCAGTGCGGCGAAGCCGCTCAGCCGGCCGGACACCCGGTCGTGCACCGTCGAGGTGATGCACGACCAGCCGTTCCGGGACGGGTACGGGAATCCGCCGGACACGCCGTACTCCGCGACCGTCGCGCCGCCGGCGGAGTGCGCCGGGCCGTGGTCGGCGGTGGTGCTGGACCTGCACGGGCAGGTGGCCGGGCGGCAGTTCGACCGGCTGTTCAGCGTGCGGGTCGGCGGGGTGCAGGTGCTGCTCTCCTCCACGCCCGAGCCGTCCAAGGACGGGATCGAGTGGTCCGTCGAGCGGGACGTCACCCGGTACGCGCCGCTGTTCGCGGGCGGGGCGCAGCCGTTCTCCTTCGACCTCGCCAACGTCACCGACGCCACGTACACGGGCGTGTTCCGGATCTCCGCGAGCCTCACCTTCTTCACCACCTCGACGCGCTGGCCGGCCGCCCGGACGGCCGACCGGGTGCTCACCACCGGGCCGTTCGGGCTCACCCAGGCGGCGCCGGCGGCCGCGCGCGAGCTGGCCTTCCCGCCGAACCTGGAGCGGTTGACCGCCGAGGTGTACACGCGCGGCGGCGGGGCCTGCGAGGAGTTCGCGTACGCCTCCGCGCCCGACGACTTCGTCCGCGGCAATCCCGGGATCGGGGCGTGCGGCAAGGGGCCGTTCCGCGAGCTGCGGCTCAGCATCGACGGGCGGGTGGCCGGTGCGGTCTGGCCGTACCCGGTGATCTACACCGGTGGCTGGGACCCGCTGCTGTGGCGGCCCACCCCCGGGATCTTCGCGTTCGACCTGCCCGCCTACCGGATCGACCTGACGCCCTACGTCGGCCTGCTGCTGGACGGTCGCCCGCACGCCGTCGGCCTCACCGTGAACGCCGCCGAGGCGCAGGCCAACGACCTGTGGACCGGGCAGGTCAACCTGTTCGCCGAGGTGGACCACGGCGCCGCCCGCACCACCGGGCAGCTCACCGAGTACCGGGTCGCCCCCGAGGCGGCGGTCGGGACCGTTCTGGCGGACCACGGCGGCGGCAGCGGGGACTGGAACGTCACCGCGAGCCGGCACGACCTGGCCCGCGGCTGGGTGCAGACCTCGCACGGGCGGGTCACCACCGAGGTCCGCGACGACCTCGTCTTCGGCTCCGCCCAGCAGTTGCGGGACAGCGGCAACGACCTGACCCTGCACGACCGCACCGACCTGACCCGGACCACCGTCACCTGGGGCTCCGGCCCGCGCCGCACCAGCACCGTGCGCGAGGGCGCGCCGCTGGACGTGAGCTACCGCGTCACGCACGACGCGGCGGGGAACAGCGATCAGCGGACGGCCATGGACCTCGGCTACCACCGCGAGGCGACCACCGCCGTCGGGGCCCGGGTCACCGACCGCGCGACCGTCGACCACACGCTGCGCCCGACCGCGCACCGGCACGACGGCGACACCACCGTCCGCACCGGCGGCTCGGTCGAGGACTACCGCAGCACCGGCCCGGAGGGGCCGTACCACCGTGGCATCACGACGGTGGACGGCTGGCCGGTGGGCTAGCGAGCCGGACAAGGCCGTGAGTCGGAGCCGGTCACCGCCGGGGCGGGGGCCGGCTCCGGTCGTCCGGCGGGTGTGGGGAGGGGGCGGACGGCGGGCCGGCTGGGCAGGGCGGTTCGGGTGACCGGCGGCGGTGTGTCCGGGACGGCGCCGGGCGTGTCGGCGTGGGGCGTGTGTGGATACGTGGCAGTCGGGCCGGACGGCCCCACCCCAAACGCCTCGGAAGGGGACGCCATGACCCATTCGCAGACCAGGGCCGCGCAGAGCGTCGCGGAGGTCGTCGAGCGGATGCGGGCGATCAAGGACCGGTTGGACCCGCGCGACGGCGTCGCCTGCTTCAACCGGATGTACCTGCGGGTCACCGAACTCGTCGGCGAGCGGCTGGTCGCCGGCTACTTCCACGACCACGACTTCGTCGAGCGGCTGGACGTGGTCTTCGCGAACCTCTCCTTCGACGCGCTGGGCGCCGCCGAGGCCGGCCGCCCGGTGAACCAGGCCTGGCAGCCGCTGTTCGAGGCCCGGGACGACCGGGTGGTCTGGCCGGTCCAGTTCGCCTTCGCCGGGATGAACGCCCACCTCGCCCACGACCTCCCGCTCGCCGTGGTGACCACCTGCATCGAACGCCGCACCACCCCGGACACGCCGCCCGTCCACGCCGACTACCTCAAGGTGAACGAGCTGCTCGCGCAGGCCGAGGCCGAGGTCCGGGCCTCCTTCGAGGCGGAGATCATCAGGGTCGGCACCCGGGCCGCCGAGCCGCTCGAGCACATCGTCGCCAGCTTCTCCATCGCCCGCGCCCGCGACGGTGCGTGGGCCACCATCCAGACCCTCTGGCACCAGCGCAACCTGCGCCCGCTGTTCGACGCCACCCTCACCGCCGTCACCACCAGCACCGCGCTGGCCGGCCGGATGCTCGTCACCCCCGTCCTCCCGCCGGTCGAGCAGCCCGACGGCTCCGCCTGACGGACCGCCGGCGGCGGGGCGGCGGGGAGGGGTGGCAGGGCGGCGGTGAGGACGGCGCCGGTCAGGCGGTCGGCCCAGCCCGGCGGGCGGCGGCCGGGCGGGCCGGGTGGACTGGTGGACGACCCGCCCGCGCCACCGCCCGTCGAAAGACCCCGCCGATGTCCACCCCGCCCCGCCGTCACGACGACCTGCGCGCCCTGGTGCTCAACTGCACCCTCAAGCGGTCACCCGAACGCAGCCACACCCAGGGCCTGATCGACGTCAGCACCGGCATCATGCAGCGCCAGGGCGTCCAGGTCGACGTCCTCCGGGCGGTCGACCACGACATCGCCACCGGCGTGTGGCCCGACATGACCGAGCACGGCTGGGAGACGGACGACTGGCCGGTCCTCTACAGCCAGGTGATGGCCGCCGACATCCTCGTCCTGGCCGGCCCGATCTGAGTCGGGGATACATGTCATCGGTGCGGGGCCATGCGGGTGATCGGGCGGCCGACTCCGCGGCCGTTGGCGCGGCGCCCGGTCCTTCCATCCGACGAGGCGAGACAGTAGACGGGATCTTCGGCCGGACCAAGCGGGGGCGTTGTCGACGTCGGCAGCAGGGTGTGCTTGACCGGCTCACCACCCACCTCGTCCGCAAGGGGACACATCGATGACCGACGCCAGCACGCTTTACCGCGATCTTCGCGCCCTGGTGATCAATTGCAGCTTGAAGCGTTCGCCTGAGCGGAGCCACACGCAGGGGCTGATCGACATCAGCACCGGGATCATGGAGCGCCAGGGCGTGCAGGTCGAGGTGCTCAGGGCGGTGGACATCGACATCGCTACGGGTGTGTGGCCGGACATGACGGAGCACGGGTGGGAGACGGACGAGTGGCCGGTGGTCTACTCGCAGGTGATGGCCGCAGACATCCTGACTCTAGCGGGGCCTGTGTGGCTGGGAGATAACTCTTCTGTCATGAAGAAGATCATCGAGCGGTTGTACGCGTGCTCCTCGATCCTCAACGAACGTGGTCAGTATGCCTATTACGGACGTGTGGGCGGCTGCCTGATCACGGGGAACGAGGACGGGGCGAAGCACTGCGCGATGAACGTGCTCTACAGCCTCCAGCACCTGGGGTACGCGATCCCGCCGCAGGCGGACGCGGGTTGGGTGGGGGAGGCGGGGCCGGGGCCGTCCTACCTCGACCCCGGGTCTGGTGGGCCGGAGAACGACTTCACCAACCGGAACACCACGTTCATGACATGGAACCAACTGCACCTGGCGCGGATGCTCAAGGACGCCGGAGGCATCCCGGCCCACGGCAACCAGCGCTCCGAGTGGGACGCCGGCTGCCGCTTCGATTTCGAGAACCCCGAACACCGCTGATCCGTCGCGCCGAATTCCCGGAATCGGCGCGACGGGTGTCGCTTCGACAGCAGTGACAGCTCCCGTCATCAGAGCCGTCGACGACTGGTGGTAGTCGTCCGCCTCGCCGATGGTGACGCCGTTGGCGGCGGTTTGCGTGACGGTGCTGCCGGACAGCGTCGAGTTCTCGGTGCCGTGGCCGAAGTCAACGCCGGTGTCACTGGTATGGGGTGACGATGTCGTTGGTGGAGTTGATGTTGTTGCCGCGGACGACTTCCGGTGCGGCGGGCGTCTTCACCGGTACCCACGCGTCGGTCGCGGTCCACTGGATGCCCGCCTGGTTGTCGATGCAGCCGGCGGTCGTGGGGGCACACCACGTCGTGTACTCGCCAGGAGCTCGGGCCGGGAGCTGGTCACGTCGGCGACTTGCGCGGCGTGGGTGCGGCCGTAGGGCGCGGGACTCCGGCGGCGCCCTCGGCGCGGACGTCGTACTCCTGGCGTGCGGCGAGGACTTCGCCGACGTGCTCCACCGACCACTGGGTGAGTACGCGCAGTGGTCCTCGCAGTGTCTGGCCGAGGGGGGTCAGGTCGTACTCGACGTGGGGCGGCACTTCGGGATACACGGTCCGCCGGACCAGTCCGTCGCGTTCGAGCGTGCGCAGCGTCTGGGTGAGCATCTTCTCGCTCACTCCGGCCAGCCGCTGCCGCAACTGGGTGAACCGGCAGGCTCCGTGCTTGCCGAGTTCGCCCAGCACGAGCACCGCCCACTTGCTGCCGATCTGGTCGAGCAGGTCGCGCGAGGGGCAGCCGCGCGTGTACGGGTCCCAGGACGCCATGGGCTCCGTCACATTCTCGGCGGTCGCCATGCCACTCACCTCGATACTTTCCCGTAGGTGGTCACCTTACCAGCAAGTGGCTACTTACCGATGGAGAGTGAGCAGGTCAATCTGGGGTTCGTCACGCCGCGAGGAGAGTTCGCGGCAGGAAGGGGCGATCTCATGTCCATCGTCGTCACCGGAGCCTCAGGCCAGTTGGGCAGGCTCACCGTCGAGGCGCTGCTGCGGCGCGGAGTCCCGGCCGCGCACGTCCTCGCCGACGCCGACCTCGGGATGAGCCGCGGCGAGCTGTACACGGGATCCGGCGACCTCAGCCGCCTGATCGGCCGGCCGGCCACTGCCCTGTCCGACGCCATCGCCGCCGCGCTGCGCTGACCGTCCGCTCGCCCCCGCGGCCGTCGCGCCCGGACCGCCGCGAGGCGCTCACCCCTCGTTCCATGACCGTGTACGCCCCTGCCATCACCCGGAAAGTTGCCGACCATGTCCTCCCGCACCGTTCCCCCGCACACCGCGTCCACCCGCGCCGCGTCCGCCCGTAGGACCGTCCGCGTCATGGGGCGGCGCGCGCTCGTCACCCTTACCGCCACCTCCGCGGCCCTGACCGCGTTCACGCTTCCCGCGACCGCCGCCACCCCCGGTGGCCCCGCCCCCGCCCACGCCTCCCAGGGCGGGAACGGCGCCCAGGCGATCACCCTCGACGGCAGCCGCGCGTTCCCCGAAAGCGTGGCGGCCGACCGCCACTTCGTCTACGCCAGCAGCATCGGCGACGGCACCGTCTACCGGGGACGCCCCGGGGCGACCACGCTCGAACCCTTCCTGCCGGCCGGCCAGGACGGCCGCACCCAGGCCACCGGCATCAAGATCACCGGCAACCGCCTGCTGGTCGCCGGCGCGTTCACCGGGCGCTTCTTCGTCTACAGCACTTCCGGGAGGCTCGTCGCGGCCTACACCGTCCCTGATACCGGCGAACAGACCCTCGTCAACGACGCGGCCGTGGCCCCCAACGGGGACGTCTACATCACCGACTCGCTGCGCGCCGTGGTCTACCGGATTCCGGCCGCCGAGGTGGACGGCCCCGCCACCGGCGCCCACCGGACCCTGCGGGTGGCCTACCACCTGCCGGACTACGTGGCCGGCCAGTCCAACGGCAACGGCATCACCACCGCCCCCGACGGCACGTCGCTGATCATCGGCTACTGGTACAGCGGCGCCCTCTACCGGCTCGACCTCACCACCGGCGGTGTCCGCAGGATCGACGCACCGCCGCTGCCCAGCGCCGACGGCATCGTCCGGCAAGGAAACACCCTGTACGTCGCGCGTTCGGTGAACAACGAGGTCACCGAACTGCGACTGTCCGCCGGGAGCACCCGGGCAGTCGTCGTCTCCGAACGCACCTTCCCAGGCGCCGATACCACCACCGGCGTCGCCGTGAGCGGGGGCCGGCTGCTGGTGACCAACTCCCAGATGGACACCTACCTCTACGGCGAACCGCTGACCAGCCCGGCCTTCACCATCGAGAGCCTGCCGCTGCGCTGAGGCCCGGTCGGGGACGCCCGACGCGCGCGGCGCGGGCTGCCGGTGTAGAGCACGAACAGGATGCCCTGCAGGCAACGCCGGTCATCTACCGGGCGAGGGCCCGGCGACCGCTCCGGCCAGGCCGGCAGCAGCGGCTCGATCCGGGCCCACAGCTCGTCGTCCCCGATCCACGGCTTGTTGCTCACTCCATCACGAACGGACGAATCGTCACATCGGTCACGCCCCACCGGCAACGATCACCAAGATCGTGTTACGAGTTCGTAGAGGCGGGTCTCGGTGATGGTCATCCGGCGTCCGCGACAACCACCACATCCGGGTCCTCGGCCCGCCGCTGCCCGGCGTCGATCAGGCGTTGGACCAGTTCGCGCAGCTGCTGGGCGGTGACGGTCGCGGAGTCGTCGCGCGGCGCCAGGCGGCGTGCACCTCGATCCTCAACTCCGAAGGCCAGTACGCCTACTACGGCCGGGTCGGCGGCTGCCTGATCACCGGCAACGAGGACGGCGCCAAGCACTGCGCGATGAACGTGCTCTACAGCCTCCAGCACCTCGGCTACACCATCCCGCCGCAGGCCGACGCCGGCTGGGTGGGCGAGGCCGGCCCCGGGCCGTCCTATCTCGACGAGGGCTCGGGCGGGCCGGAGAACGACTTCACCAACCGCAACGCCACCTCCATGACCTGGAACCTGCTCCACCTGGCCCGCCTGCTCAAGGACGCCGGCGGCATCCCCGCCCACGGCAACCAGCGCTCCGAGTGGGACGCCGGCTGCCGCTTCGACTTCGAGAACCCCGAGCACCGCTGACCCGGAAGCGCCGCGCGGCCCGCGCCGGCACACGTCCTCCGCTATTGGTCCAGACCTATTGACGCGCCCTGCCGCCCCTCCTACGATCCCGTCCGGCACAGCCCCACATGTCCCCACCTCACCCAGAGCCGGGCGTCACGCCCCCACGCGCTGATCATGTCCATGGCGCTCGGCGGGAAGGGAGCACAGCATGTTCCGTCGGAGGTCGCGCATCCCACGTCTGCCGGGTGAATTCCGCCCTTGTCCGGACCCCGGCCGCCCCGAGGGCGCGCAGGCCGGGGGCGCGCAGGCCGGGAGTGCGCAGAACGGGGGCGAGCCGCGCCGGGCTCCCCGCCCGCAGCGGGCGGCCGTGGCACGCGCACCGCACGCGAGCCGGACCGGCCGTGCCGAGCGCGGGCCGACCGTCCTGCGGCGCTCCCTCGCCGGGGCGAGCGCCGCCGCCGTCATCGGTGCCGGCCTCGCCGTGGCCGGGTCCGTCACGGCCGGGGCCGCCGCCACCAACCTGGTGGTCAACTCCGGCTTCGAGAACGGACTTTCCGACTGGACCTGCTCCGGTGGTTCCGGCGCGGCCGTCAGCAGTCCGGTCCACTCCGGGGCCTCCGCGCTGAAGGCCACACCGACCGGCCTGGACAACGCCCAGTGCACCCAGACCATCAGCGTGCAGCCCAACTCCCCGTACACGCTGAGCGCCTACGTGCAGGGCAGCTACGTCTACCTGGGCGTCACCGGCACCGGTATCACCGGTGCCCCGTCCACCTGGACGCCGAACAGCCCGTCGTACGGCCAGCTCAGCGTCGGCTTCACCACCGGGCCGAACACCACCTCGGTGACCGTCTACCTGCACGGCTGGTACGGGCAGCCCGCGTACCACGCGGACGACGTGTCACTCACCGGCCCCGGCGGCAGCAGCCCCACACCGACCGTCACCACGCCGACCACCGCCCCGCCGACCACCGCCCCGCCCACCACGACGCCGCCCACGACGCCGCCCACTTCGTCGCCGCCGAGCACCACGCCGCCGGGCGCCAGCTGCCCCACGAAGCCCAAGCCGTCGGGCAAGGTCCTGCAGGGCTACTGGGAGAACTGGGACGGCGCCGCGAACGGCGTCCACCCCGGCATGGGATGGGTCCCCATCACGGACGGCCGGATCGCCGCGCACGGCTACAACGTCATCAACGCCGCCTTCCCGGTGATCCTCTCGGACGGCACCGTCCTGTGGCAGGACGGCATGGACGCCAACGTCAAGGTCGCGACCCCCGCCGAGATGTGCCAGGCCAAGGCGGCCGGGGCGACGATCCTGATGTCGATCGGTGGCGCCGCCGCGGGCATCGACCTGAGCTCCGGCGCCGTCGCCGACCGGTTCGTGGCGACCGTCGTGCCGATCCTCAAGACGTACAACTTCGACGGGATCGACATCGACATCGAGACCGGCCTGTCCGGCAGCGGCAACATCACCACGCTGTCCGCCTCCCAGGCCAACCTGATGCGCATCATCGACGGCGTGCTGGCCCAGATGCCCGCGGGCTTCGGTCTGACGATGGCCCCCGAAACCGCGTACGTCACCGGCGGGAGCGTCACCTACGGGTCGATCTGGGGCGCCTACCTGCCGATCATCAAGAAGTACGCCGACAACGGGCAGCTGTGGTGGCTGAACATGCAGTACTACAACGGCAGCATGTACGGCTGCTCCGGCGACTCCTACCAGGCCGGTACCGTGCAGGGCTTCACCGCGCAGACCACCTGCCTGAACAACGGCCTGACCATCCAGGGCACCACCGTGAAGGTGCCCTACGACAAGCAGGTGCCCGGCCTGCCGGCCCAGCCCGGCGCGGGCGGTGGCCACATGGCGCCCAGCCTGGTCGGCCAGGCGTGGAACGCCTTCGGTGGTTCGCTGAAGGGGCTCATGACGTGGTCGGTCAACTGGGACGGCTCGAAGGGCTGGACCTTCGGCGACAACGTCAAGTCCCTCCAAGGTCGTTGACCTCCCGTTGACTCCCCGCGCGCCGGGGCCGCCCGAACGGCGGCCCCGGTGGCTCACCCGGTGGCTCCGGCGTTCTCCGCGGCCTCGGCGGCTTCGGCGGCTCCGGTGTTCTCCGCGGCCTCGGCGATGAGGAGGGCGACGTCGTCGTTGCCGCCGGCCGTGGGAAGGGCGGCGAGGAGGTGGTCGCAGGTGGCTTCGAGGCCGATCCGGGGGCCGGAGAGGACGTCGAGCAGGGCGTCGAGGCGGCGGTCCAGCGGCTGGTCGCGGCGCTCCACCAGGCCGTCGGTGTAGAGGACGAGCCGGTCGCCGACCGGGAGCGGCAGGCGGGTGGTGGTGAAGGGGACCAGCCCGCCGGTGCCCAGCGGGGCGCCGGGTGGCAGGTCGAGCAGGAAGGGGCGGTGGCCGGGCCGGTCCAGGACCGGCGGCAGGTGGCCGGCCAGGGCGATCGCGCACCTTCCGGTGCCGGGGTCGTGGACGGCGCAGACGCAGGTGGCGATGGTCTCCTCCAGGTCGCAGGTGAGCTGGTCGAGGTGGCGCAGGATGTCGGCGGGGTCCAGGCCCAGGCGGGCCAGCGTGCGGGCGGCGGTGCGGAGTTGGCCCATGGTGGCGGCGGCGGTGAGGCCGTGGCCCATGACGTCGCCGACCACCAGCGCGGTGGTGCCGGTGGTCAGGGGGATGACGTCGAACCAGTCACCGCCGGCGTGTCCCGGGGTGCCGGCGGGCTCGTAGCGGACGGCGACGGTCAGACCGGGCAGGTGCGGCGGGGTGCGCGGCAGCAGGTGGCGCTGCAGGGTGGTCGCGGCCTCCAACTGGGTCTGGTACCAGCGGGCGTTGTCGATGCAGACGGCGGCGCGGGCGGCGAGCTCCTCGGCGAGCAGCAGGTCGTCGGCGTCGAAGGGCAGCGGGTTGCGGGCCCGTTTGAGGTCGAGCGCGCCGAGCACCTCGCCGCGTGCGATGAGCGGCACGGCCAGGTACGAGTGGAGACCGGCGCGGGCGAGGACGGCGGCCGCCCGCGCGTCGCGGGCGATCCGGGGCAGGTCCTCGGGGCGCACCTGGGGGAGGTGGACCGGCCGGCCGGTGGCCACGCAGCGGGTGACCAGCCGGTCGGCCTCGTAGCGGGTGATCTCGCCGACCGGGTCGGCCGCGGCCTCGGCCTCGGTGGGGTAGGCGGCCTGGACCGCCAGGGCCCGGAAGACCGCCGGGCCGGTCGGGGTCAGCCGGGCGGTGCGCGCGGCGAGGGCGGCGTCCAGGATGTCGACGGCCGCGATGTCCGCGAGGTCCGGCACCACGGTGTCGGCGAGTTCGCGGGCGGTCCGGTCCAGGTCGAGGGTGGTGCCGATCCGCGCGGACGCCCGGGCGATCACCGCGAGCCGGTGGCGGGCCTGGGCGGCCTGCTGGTCGGCGCGGTGCTGCTCGGTGACGTCCACCACGGACAGCGCGACGCCGAGCGCCCGCCCGCCCGGGTCGTCCAGCCGGTAGTAGGAGACCAGCCAGGCGTGGTCGGCCTCCGGGTCGGCGGGGGTGCGCCCGGTGGTGAACCGGTCCAGCAGCGGCGTGCCGTCGGCCAGGACCTGCCGCATCGCCGCCTCGATCGCGCCGACGTCCAGGAACGGCAGCGTCTCGCGGACGGTCCGGCCGAGGTGCTGCCGGGCGGGCAGGCCGTTGATGCGTTCCAGCGCCGGGTTGATCAGGATGTAGCGCAACCGGGTGTCCAGCACCGCCAGGCCGATCGGGGACTGGGCGACCAGCCGGGAGGACAGCGCGAGATCGCGCTCCAGCCCGCGCACGACCGCCTCGTCGGCGGCGATCCCGAGCGCGTAGGCGGCGCCGTCCTGGTCCTGCAGCCGCATGTTGCGGAACTCCACCAGGCGGGTCGAGCCGTCCTTGTGCCGGACCGGGAACACCCCGGCCCAGCTCTCGCCGCCGGACATCACCGTGGCGAACAGTTCCAGGACGAGCGTGAAGTGCTCCTCGGAGACCAGCAGCTGCGCCGCGTACCGGCCGAGCGCCTCCTCGGAGCTCCAGCCGAACAGTTTCTCCGCCTGCGGGCTCCACAGCGCGATCCGCCCCTCGGAGTCCAGCACCACGGCCGCCACGCCGAGCAGCTCCAGCAGGCCGCCGGGCAGCAGCCGGGCCGGTCGTGGCGGATCCGGGCCGGCCTGGCCCGCCTCGGTCGCGCTCATCCCCAGCCCTCCTCCCGGCGAGAGCCGAAGGCCCCGCGCGTGCGGCCCGCGGCGCGGGGCCGGCGGACGGGTTCGGTCCATCCATGGTCCTCCCTCGGGGCACGCCCGGCAGGTCGGCGCGGGCGGGGGCGGGCGGGGGTGGGGCGGTGGCGGAGGCGGGGCGTGGGGGCGGTGCGGGGCGGGGCTCGGAGGCTCGCGCGGTGCGGCGTCGGGTGTGTCCGATTCCTTCAAGATCCCGTGGTCCGGCCGGACCTACCGTGCGGGCATGGGAATGCACATCGACCTGATCGGGCTGGTCGTCGCCGACATGGGGCGCGCACTGGCCTTCTACCGTGACCTCGGCCTCGCGATCCCCGCGGACGCCGACCGGGAGCCGCACGTGGAGGTGGTCCTGCCGGGCGGTCTCCGGCTGGCCTGGGACCGGGCGGACGTGGTCCGCGGTTTCGACCCTGGGTGGACACCGCCGTCCGGCGGGGCCCGGATGGGGCTCGCGCTGCGCTGCGACGGTCCGGCGGAGGTCGACGAGGAGTACGCGCGGATGGTCGGGCTCGGCCACCGGAGCCGCCTGGAGCCCTGGGACGCCTTCTGGGGCCAGCGCTACGCGCAGCTCCAGGACCCGGACGGCAACCCGGTGGACCTGTTCAGCCCCTTGGACTGAGGGCGCCCGGCTCGCCCGCTCGTCGCGTGCACGCGGCGTGCGCTCGCCCGGCGTGCGCCTGCTCGTCGCGTGCTCGCTCGTCGGCGGGTCCTCGCTCGCCCGGTGCTCACGTGAGCGCGCTCAGCGGCACGCCGGCCAGGGCCCTGACCTCGCGGCTCAGGTGGGCCTGGTCGGCGTAGCCGAGGGTGGCCGCGATCTCGGCGAAGGGGCGGCCCGCCCGGGCCAGCCCGACGGACCGGTTCATCCGCAGGATGCGGGCGAGCGTCTTCAGTCCGTAGCCGAACGAGGCCTGGCAGCGCCGGTGCAACTGGCGCTCGCTGTACCCGGCGCGCGCCGCGCAGACGGCGACCGGCTCGCCCGCGGCGAGCCCGGCGAGCACCGCGGGCACGATCGGGTCGGGCGCGACCGGGCCGGGGGCGTCGAGCCGGCCCGCGGCCAGTTCGCGCAGCAGCCGGCCGGGCGCGTCGGCGTCCGCCACCCGCTCGGTGAGCCGCCGGACGTCGGCGCCCGGCCACAGTGCGGCGAGCGGGACGCGGCGGTCCCGCAGTTCGTGGGCGGGGACGCCGAGGACGACCGGCCCGGTGCCGGGGGAGAACCGCAGACCGACGGCGGTCCGCCGCTGCGGCCCGGTCTCGATCAGGACCGCCGCGGTGTCCGGGCCGGCGATGAGCAGCTCGCCGCCGGTCCAGATCAGGTCGAGGCAGCCGTCCGGGAGGATCCGCTGCGGCCCGGGGGCGGCGGGGGTGCTCGTCCAGAGCACTCCGCCGGCTTCGGGCGCGTCGACTTCTGCGTACATCGCCGCCCAGCATGCCGCACGCGGCGCCGCCGAGGGGCCCCGGGCCCGGACGCGGCCCCGTTCCGGCCGGCGCCCGGGAGCCGCTGGGACCCCCGCGATCCCAGGGGCCCTCGGGGCGGTGGTCATCGGTCCCGTGACCCTCCGGGCGGTGGTCCTCGGTCCGGTGGTCATCGGCCCGGCTCCGGCGGCTCCTCGAACAGGCGGAGCAGCAGCGCGTCCAGGTCGAGGTGACGGGGCTCCGAGCCGAACGGCACGATCCGCTCGGTGGCGGCGAGGAACGCCCTCACCAGCGCGGCCTCGGCGCGGAGGACGACGGTGCCGTTCTCGCCGCCGAGGGCGATGAAGACGGTCCCGGCACTCGCCCCGACACCCGGGTGGACGGACACGTCCCCCATGCCCGCCCAGGCGTCCACGCCGGCGGCGAGCAGGTCGCGGGCGAACACCCAGGTGATCGGCTCGTCCAGGTCGACGTGGTTGTCCAGGTACACCGCGTAGGGCTCCGCGAGCTCGTAGCGCAGGCAGGCGGCGACCGAGACGCTGAGGCCGGGGCAGACCACGGCCTGCAGCTCCAGCGGCATGGCGCAGATCTCGGCGGGCGTGCGCTGGTCGGGCACGCGCGGGGTCTCCGGGTGGGTCACGCCTGCTCCCCGGTCTGCTCGGTGCCGCCGCGGCCCTGGCGGAACAGCTGCGGGGGTTCGGTCAGGTGGCGCCACTCCTGGTCGGGCCGGCCGGGGACCATCCGGCCGGCGTCGCGCCACAGCAGTGCGAGGTGGGCGAAGATCGGGGATTCGTGCCGGATCGCTTCCTGCAGAATCGTTTCATCAAGGGCGCCGCCGAGGGCCCGGAAGTCGGAGCTCATATCCGGAACAACGAGCGGGGAGAGCTGCGGCAACACCCCCGTTCCGCGACCCGCCGCAGCACCCCGTTCCCCGGGGTGTGCGGTCGGTCGTCGTGCGGGCCGCCGCAGAGGCTGCGGCGGAGGCGGCGGTGCGGGCTGTGGTGAGGGGGCGGAGCAGCCGGGTCGACGGATCACCGGGTCGACCGAGCACCGGGTCGACGGATTGCCGGGTCAGACGTGGCGGGGCTCCCAGCGGAAGAGCCGGCGGGTGAGCGCGGCCGCGGCGGCCGTCCACGCGGCGAGCAGGAGCAGGCCCGGGGCCGCGTGCGCCCAGGTGTCGAGCAGGCCGAGCGCGGCCGGCGGCGGCCCGGACCAGGACTCGGCGCCGAACGCGCGGCCGAACCAGGCGGTGCGGAGCGCCTCGACCACGGGCGTCAGCGGGAGCGCGTGCGCCGGCGTCTGCAACCAGTCGGGCAGCGAGCCGATCGGCGCGGCGACGCCGCCGGCGAACATCGACAGCAGCAGCACCGGCGTCGCCACCATCGGCGCCGCCTCGGCGCCCGGGGTGAGGCCGGAGAGCGCGGCGGCGAGCAGCGCGAAGAGCAGGAACCCGGTGCCGAGGACCACCAGCGCCAGCAGCGGGTCGGCGGGCAGCGGGGCGTCGAACCAGAGGACGGCGAGGGCGCCGAGCAGCAGCACCTGGAGCAGCAGCACGGCCCCGGCCGCGCCGAACTGGCCGGCGAGGACGGCGCTCGGCGGGACCTCGGTGCCGCGCAGCCGCTTGAGGACGAGGTCGTCCCGGCGGGCCACGATCCCGTTCAGCAGGTTGATGAACGCCGTGACCAGCGCGAACCCGACGAAGCCGAGGGTGGTGTAGGCCGCCGCGTCCACGCCGCCGAGCTCCTTGCCGCGCAACGGGGTCGCGATGGCGAGGTCGAGCAGGACGGGGAGCAGGAAGCCGACGAAGGTGGAGCGCCGATTGCGCCAGAACACCGTCCAGGACAGCCGGAACTGGGCGCGGGCGTAGCCGGGCCAGGCGAGGGGGCGCCGGAGGTCGGTCATCGGGCGGCCGCCTTCGCGGGAGTCGGGTCGGTGGGGGTCGGGTCGGCGAGGTTCCGGTCGGTGGGGGTCGGGTCGGCGGCGGCCCGCGAGGGGGCGCCGGCCTCGGCCGCGGTGCGCTCCGCGAGGCCGAGGAAGACGTCCTCCAGGGAGGCGCTGCGGGCCTCGATGCCGTCCAGCTCGACGCCGAGGTCCGCGGCCCAGCCGTGCAGCACGGCCAGTGCGGGGCCGGTCCGGTCCACCGTGTACACCGCGGTGCCGTTCTCGACCCGCGCCGACTCGCCCAGCACCAGCGGGAGTTGGCCGGCACGGATGCCGGGCGGGAGGGGCAGGGTGATCCGGGTGCCGTGGCCGGCCAGCACCTGGGCGACGGTGCCGGTGGCGGCCAGCCGACCCCGGTCCATGATGGCCACCCGGTCGGCCAACTGCTGCGCCTCCTCCAGGTAGTGGGTGGTCAACAGGACGGTGGTGCCGGCCGAGCGCAGCTCCCGGACCAGCTGCCAGGTCGTCCGTCGCGCCTCCGGGTCCATGCCGGTCGTCGGCTCGTCCAGGAACAGCAGCTCGGGGGTGTGCAGGACGGCCAACGCCAGGTCCAGGCGCCGCCGTTCACCGCCGGACAGCTGTCCGACCCGGGTGCCGGACCGGCCGGTCAGGCCGACCAGTTCCAGCGCCTCGCCGGCCGGCCGTGCGCCGGTGGTGAACGAGCACCAGGTGTCGACGGTCTCCCGCACCGTCAGCTCCTTGAAGAAGCCGCCCTCCTGGAGCATCACCCCGGTCCGGCGGCGGACCGCCACGCCCTCGGCGTACGGGTCCAGGCCGAGGACCCGGACGGTGCCCGTGCTCGGGGGGCGGTACCCCTCCAGCACCTCCAGGGTGGTGGTCTTGCCGGCCCCGTTGGTGCCCAGCAGGGCGAACAGTTCACCGCGGGCGACGGTGAAGGACACGCCGCGGACGGCCTCGTGATCGCCGTAGCTCCGGCGCAGTCCGCGGACTTCCACGGCGAGTTCCCCGGAAATGTCCGGGCCCTTTTCGAGTGTCATGGGAGACAGCGTGACGGGCGTCGGCCGGTCAATGCAAGAAGGCGAAACTCCGCAGGTCAGAGCATATGTAAAAGGTCATGTGGGTGGGTGTGTCATTTTGCAGAGGGGAATTGCTGACATCCCCTACTGGGCGGCGCTCGGTCGCCCGGCGCATAGTTTTCCCATCGCCGGAAGCGAGCCGGAGAAAAGGCAAACCGGAAAGCCGAGGCGACCGTGGTGACCAGCCCCGCCGGGGCCGGCGCCCACACCCGAAGGGACACCGTCATGGCCGAGAACAAGAACGTCGAGAACGAGCAGTTCGACATCGAGATCGAGGAGCTGGATGACGTCAACGGCGCCGGCGTCAGCGTCAGCTCGCTGGGCTGCGCGGCCTGCCCGGTGTCGAGCTTCAGCTCGATCTCCAACAAGGCCGCCGAGACCGCGGCGGAGTAACGGGCCTGTGCCGCGGTGGGTCCGCCTCGACGGGCGGGGTCACCGCGGCACCCGCGTTCGGCACCCGCGTTCGGCGGCCGCACCCTGTTCGGCGGCCCCGCCCCGAACCTCGCCGCCCCCCCTGACCTCGCCGCACCACCGACAGTTCCCGGCCCCGGCCGGGGAGTTCCGAGCAGCAGAAGGAGAGCCGGGCCATGGAGAGCCTCCGGCACGAGCTGACGCGGTTCATCCAGCAGCCCGCCGCGTTTTCGGACCCACCCGCGCTCTACCGCCGGCTGCTGGCCGAGGCGCCCGTCCTGGACCTCGGCCGGGTCCACGTGGTCTCCGGCTTCACCGAGATCATCACCGTCCTCACCCACCCCGGCACCAGCGTCGACGCGAGCTCCGTCGGCCTGCCCCGGGGCGGATCCACCGCGCTCGCCCGGACCGTCGGCCGGATGCTGCCGATGCGGGACGGCGCCGACCACACCCGGCTCAAGCGGCTCGCCACCACGGCGTTCAGCGCCCGGCGGCTGGAGCAGATGCGCGGGCGGATCGGGGCCACCGCCGACCGGCTACTCCAACCCCTGCTCGCCGCGGGCTCGTTCGATGTGGTGGCCGACCTGGCCGTACCGCTGCCGGTCGCCGTCTCGTGCGCCGTGCTCGACATCCCCGACTCCGAGCAGGAGCGCGTCACCGGCTGGGCCGGCCTGGTGGGCCGGGCCCTGCTGGACGACTTCGGTGACCGGGTCGACGACCCGCGGATCGCCGAACTCGATGCAGGGTTCGAGCAGTTCCGCGACTACGTCGAGGAGCTGTGCGCGGCACGCGCCGCCGACCCCGGCGACGACCTGATCAGCCGGCTCACCGTCGCCCGCGCCGAGGGGCGCCTGGACGACGAGGACCTGCTCGCCTTCGTGGTGATGCTGCTGGCCAACGGGCTGGAGACGCTCACCTCCGGACTGGCCGTCGCCGTCTGGCAGTTGCTCCGCACACCGGGCCTCGCCGAACGGCTCCGGGCCGAACCCGGTTGCGCCGAGGCGGTGTTCGACGAGGCGCAGCGGCTCGGCAGCCCGGTCCGGGCCAGCGCCCGCGCCCTCACCCGCGACGTCGCGGTGGGGGGCACCGTCATCCCGGCCGGGCGGGTCGTGTTGCTGCTCTACGCGGCCGCCAACCGTGACCCGCGGCGCTTCGCCGACCCGGACCGCTTCGACCCGGACCGGGCCGAGCTGCGCCACCTCGCGTTCGGCCACGGTCCGCACCACTGCCTGGGCGCCCCGCTCTCGATGACGGCCGGCGCGGCGGTGCTGCGCGGGCTGGCGGCGGCGGGGGAGCACCGGGAGCTGAGCACTCCGCTGACGGAGGCGACGGTGCCGTGGAGCACCCAGTTCGTGTTCGGCGGGATGCGGGAGCTGCCGGTGCGGTGCCCGCTGCGGACGGAGGAGCTGGCGGGGGTGGGGCGGTCATGAGCGGGACGACGACGAGGAAGCGGCGCGACCGCCGGCGGACGGCCGGTGGCGGCGGCGCGGGCGGCGGGGGCGGGTCGGTGGCCGTGGTGCCGGAGGCGTCGGCAGCCGTCGTCGCGCCGGCGGCCCCCGCCGGACCGCCTGCCGCACCCACGCCCGCCCCGCCGAGCCCCGCCGCCGGGGCGAGCGCCGCCGGGCCGACCGCCGCCGGGGCTGCCGCCGGGGCCACCGCGGTGGCCGCCGCCCGGGCCGCCGCCGTGCTGGAACCGGGGCTGGACCGCCCGGTGCGGCTGGTCGGCGCCCGGCTCTGGGCCGCCGCCAGCGCGCTGGCCCTCGCGGTCGGCGCCGGGACCGGCTGGGTGGTGTTCGGCACGCTGCCGTCCACCCTCACCCTGCCGGCGGTCCTGGCGCACGGCAGCGCCCCCGAGACGGTCCGCGCCGACCGCGCGGGCGCGCTGCTCGGCTACCGGGTCGCGGCCGGCCAGCCGGTGGCCGAGGGCCAGCCGGTGGCGCTGCTGCGCACGCCGGACGGCGCCGAGGTCACCGTCCCTGCCCCGGCCGACGGCACGGTGAGCGCGCTGTTGGCCACGCCGGGCGCAGAGCTGGCCCCCGGCGCCGGGCTCGCGGCGCTGGACGCGAGCCGGCAGCCCGCCACCGTGCGGCTGTTCGCCACCACGCTGAAGGACGCCGGGCAGCTGGTACCCGGGCGGGCCGTCCTGGTGCCGGTGCCCGGCGTGGGCACGGTGCGCGCCGTGATCACCGCGGTGGAGCCGCTGCCCGTTCGGGCCGACTCGCTCGACGGGACCTTCCCCGTCCCGCTGCCGGGGCTGCCGGCCGGCGCCGCCCCGGTCTGGACGGCGTACGCCGACCTGCCCTCCCCGGCGGGGGAGTTGACCGGCCCGGTGCCGGTCCCGGCCGCCGTCGACCTGGGGGCCCGGCACCCGTACCAGGCCGTGTTCGGGACGGGGGGCAGGCGATGAGCCTCGACGTCCGGGAGACCGCTTCCGCGTCGCCGACGACGCCCGACCGGGCCCGGGGGGACTCCCGCGCCCGCGAGTTGCCGCCCCCGGTGAAGCGGCGGCGCCGCTACCTCCGCACGCCCGTCGTGCCGCAGATGGAGGAACAGGACTGCGGGGCGGCCTGCCTCGCCGTGGTGCTGGGCGCCTTCGGGCGGCGGGTGACGCTGCACGAGGCCTCGCGCGCCTGCGGGGTCAGCCGGGACGGCGTGAGCGCGGCCACCGTCGCGCGGGCCGCCGGCCGGTACGGGCTGGTGGCGCGCGGGCGGCGGGTGGTCCGCGGCGAGGGCCGACTGCTCGGCCTCGACCGGTTGCAGGTGCCGTCGATGGTGCTGGTCACCGGGCCGCACTTCGCGGTCTTCGAGGGCGTCCGGCGCGGCCGGGTCCGGATCAACGACCCCTCGCTGGGCGGCTATTCGGCGACCCCGGCGGAGTTCTGGGACTCCTTCGCCGGGATCGCGGTCGGCTTCGAGCCCGGGCCGGACTTCGTCGCCGGCGGCCGGCGACTCCCGCTGCTGCGCGCGCTGGCCGGGCGGATGCGGCCGTTCGCCGGACCGCTGCTGCTCGCCGTCCTGCTCGCGGTGCTGCTCGCCGTCCCCGGGGTGGCCGCCGCGTTCCTGCTGCGCGCCTACCTCGGTTCGGTGGTGCTGTCCGGGACGACCGACTGGGCGGTGCCGCTGACGCTCACCGCCGCCGGGGTCGCCGCCACCGTCCTGCTCGGCACCTGGCTCCAGCAGAACCTGGTCAACCGGGTGCTGGAGGCCATGGCGGCCCGCGCCTCGGCCGGCTTCCTCTGGCGGCTGCTGCGGCTGCCCGGTGCCTTCTTCCACCGGCGGCAGCTCGGCGGGCTGGTCACCCGGGTGCAGATGAACGACGGCCTGGCCATGCTGCTCTCGCACCGCACGGCCGGCGCCGCCGCCGCGGCCGCCGGGGCAGCCGTGCACCTGGCGGCCCTGTGCCGGCTCGAACCCCGGCTGGCCGCGATCCCGGTGGCGGTCGCCCTGCTGGACGTGCTGGCGCTGCGGGTCGCCGACCGGCGGCGCGGCGGGTTGGTGCACCGGCTGCACGCCGAGCAGTACAAGCGGGACGGCGTCGCCTTCGCCGGGGTGTCGGCGATCGAGACGCTGAAGGCCGAGGGCGCCGAGGACTCCTTCTTCCGCTCCTGGGCGGGCTGGCAGGCCCGGGCGATGGAGACCGGCCAGCGGGTGACCGAGGCCGTCATCGTGCCGCTCTCGCTGCCCGGCGCGCTCAACTCGGCGGCCGGCGCGGCCGTCGTGGTGGCCGGGACCGCGCTGCTGATCGGCGGCTCGATCACGACCGGCACGCTGCTCGCCTTCCTGCTGCTGATGAACGGCTTTCTCCAGCCGGTCGGACAACTGGTCGCCGCCGGATCGGAGTTCACCACCGCCCGGGCGCAGAACGCGCTGCTGGAGGATGTCGAGACGGCCGAGCCCGACCCGTACCTGACCCCGGTCCTGGACGCTCCCGCTCCGGGCGCCGACGACCGGCTGCGGGGCGAACTGGAGCTGCGCGACGTCGCGTTCGGCTACGACCCGAACCGCCCGGCCACCATCGAGGGGATCTCGCTGCGGGTGCGACCCGGCGAGTGGGTCGCCGTGGTGGGCGGCAGCGGCAGCGGCAAGTCCACCGTGGCCAGGCTCGCGGCCGGCGTGCTGCGCCCCTGGACGGGCGAGGTGCTGCTGGACGGCCGGCCGCGCGAGGACTGGCACCGGGCCGTGGTGACCGGCCAGGTGGCCTACGTGGAACAGCAGTTGCGGCTCTTCGAGGGCACCTTCCGGGAGAACCTCACGCTCTGGAACCCGGCGGCGGACGAGGACGGGCTGCGGCGCGCGCTCGCCGACGCCGAGGCCGCCGACCTGGTCGCCCGGCGCGGCGGCCCGGACGCGGGCCGGATCGAGGAGGACGCCCGCAACCTCTCCGGCGGCGAGCGCCAACGGCTGGAACTGGCCCGGGCGCTGGCGCTCGACCCGGTCCTGCTGGTGCTGGACGAGGCCACCGCGGCGCTGGACGCGCACACCGAGGCGGCCGTCAACGAGCACCTCCGCCGGCGCGGTGCGGCCTGCCTGGTGCTGGCCCACCGGCTGAGCACCATCCAGGCCGCCGACCGGGTGGTGGTGCTGGAGGGCGGCCGGATCGTCCAGCAGGGCACCCCGGCGGACCTGGCCGCCGTACCCGGCCCGTACCGCACGCTGCTGGCGGACCGGGGCACGGCGCCGGGCGCGGATCCGGCGTCTGGTGTGGACCCGGCGCCGGGCGCGGACCGGTCGCCGAGCGTGGACCCGGCGTCGGCTGCGAGCGCGGCACCGTCCGCGAGCGTGGCGCCGACCGTGAACGCCGTACCGGCGGCGGGCCCCGCACCAGCGGGGAAGGCCGCACCGACCGTGAAGGAGGAGAGCTCATGACCACCGCGGCGACCGGGCCCCGGGCGGCCGCCGGCCGGGCGGCGCTCGCGGACACCGCCGAGGCCAACCGTTCCGCCCTCGCCGCCGCCCTCGGCGCGCTGCACCCCGGGCGGCCTGTGGCCCGGCCGGCGGCGGCGCCGCACCCGGCCGAGCGGGCGCACGCCGTGCTCGCGGCGCTCGGGGTGGTGGACCGCGGACCGGGCCCGCTCCCGCCCGCCGTCCGGAACGCCCGTGACCCGCTGACCGCGCTGCTGCGGTGCGCCGGGGTGCGGCACCGGACGGTCACGCTGCCCACCGGTCCGGACGGGCACGGCGACCCCCGCGGCACGGCCGGACCGATGGTCGGCTTCGCGGTGGACGACGGCCGCCCGGTCGCCCTGGTGCCGCGCCCGGCCGGCGGCCACCGCCGCCACGACCCGGCGCAACCGTCCGGCGGCCGCCGGGACACCCCGCTGGAGACCCGGGCCCTGCTGCTCTACCTCCCCCTGCCCGAGGGGGAGTTGGGTCCAGCCGATCTGGCCCGCTTCGTGCTCCGGGTCCCCGGCGCCCGGCGCGACCTTGGCCGGCTCACCGCGGCCGGCCTGGCCGCGGCCCTGCTCGGCCTGCTGGTGCCGCTCAGCACCGGCGTGCTGCTGCCGAACCTGCTGGCCGCCGACCGGCACCCGCTGCGCTGGCTGACCCTGCTACTGGGGTCGGCGGTGCTCGCCTCCTGGCTGCTGGTGATCGTCCGCAACACCGCCGCCGTCCGGCTCACCGGCCGGGTGCAGGGCGCGCTGGAACCGGCCGTCTGGGACCGTCTGCTCGGTCACGACGCCCGCTTCTTCCGCGACTACTCCACCGGTGACCTGGTGCACCGCGCCAACGCCGTCGCCCAGGCCCGGCAGGCGCTCTCCGAGGTGCTGGTCAGCGCCGTCCTCGGGGCGGTGTTCGCCACCTCCGGCCTGACCGTCCTGCTGCTGGTGGACGCCCGGCTCGGTGGGCTGCTGCTGCTCACCGTGCTGGTGGTGACCGGGCTGCTGCTCCTGCTCGGCCGCCGCCGCCAGCGCCACGAGACCGAGGTGTTCGAACTGCACGGGCGGCTGAACGGCCTGCTGTACGGGCTGCTGCTCGGCATCGACAAGATCCAGACGGCCGGCCGGGAGGTCCAGGCCTTCGCCCGCTGGGCGGTGCCGTTCGCCGCCCAGAAGCGGGCCGACGCCGCCGCCCAGCGGGCCGACGGAGCCGCCGCCGCCCTCACCGCCTCCCTCCAACCGCTGCTGCTGGCGGTCCTGTTGGCGGCGGCGACGGCGGACGGCGCGACCCCGTCCGGTCACCTGGTGGCCGCCGGGGTGGCGGCCGGGCAGGTCGCGATGGCGCTCGGCCAGGTCACCCACGCCGCGGCCAGCGCGTACGGGATCGCGCCCGTGCTCGACCGGATCCGGCCGATCCTGGCCGAGACCCGGCCGGCCGACTCCCCGGCGGCCGGCGACGGCGCACAACCACTCGTCGACCCCGGCGAGTTGGGCGGCGAGGTGGCCCTGGACGGGGTGACCTTCCGCTACCCCGGCACCGCCGCGCCCGCCCTGGACGGGGTGTCGCTGCACGCCGCGCCCGGACAACTGGTCGCGGTGGTGGGCCCGTCCGGGGCCGGGAAGTCCACGCTGGTCCGGCTGCTGCTCGGCTTCGAGCAGCCGGAGTCCGGCGCCGTCCGCTACGACGGGCGCGATCTCGCCACGCTGGACGCCCGGTTGGTCCGCCGGCGGCTCGGCGCCGTCCTCCAGCACGGCCGCATGCTGCGCGGCTCCCTGCTGGAGAACCTCTCCGGCGCCGACCCCGACGTCACCGAGGAACGGATCTGGCAGGCCGCCGAACTCGCCGGAATCGCCTCCGAGTTGCGACGCCTGCCGCTCGGCCTCGGCACCCGGGTCGGCGAGGACGCCCAGGGCTTCTCCGGCGGGCAGGTGCAACGGCTGCTGCTGGCCCGCGCCCTGGTCCGCGAACCGGCCGTCCTGCTGCTGGACGAGGCCACCTCGGCCCTGGACAACGCGACCCAGCGGAAGGTCGCCGAGGCCGTCGCCGGCCTCGACACCACCCGGATCGTGATCGCCCACCGGCTCAGCACCATCCGCACCGCCGACCGGATCCACGTGCTCTCCGGCGGCCGCGTCACCGCCTCCGGCAGCTACGACGAACTGCTCGGCCACGACCCGCTGTTCACCCGACTCGCCCGACTCCAGGAGATGTGAGATGTCGCTCGACCTGCAGGCCTGGCTCCGCCCCGTCGACGGCGCCTCCACCCCGGCCGACGGCCACCCCGACCCCGGCGGCCCGGTCCCGCCCGCGCTGCTGCCCGGTCCCGCCCGCGGCGACGAACGGCTGCGCGCCCTGATCGCCGCCGCCGCCCCGTTCGGCGACCGCGCCGCCGCCCGCCCCGACGGCACCGCGCTGTTCGCCCCCGACCCCGAGGAGGACCGCCGCGCCCGGCGCGCCGCCGTCGACGGCTGGCTGCGCCGGGCCGGCGGCGAACGCGGAGGCGGCACCGCCCTGTTGGCGCACCTCGCCGAAACCGGCCGACCGCTCGGCGACGGCCTGCGGGCCGTCGTCCTCACCGACCCGGCCCGGCTGCCGGACTGGGGCCTGGCGCTCGCCGCCTTCCTGCGCGCCCTGCCGGCCGCACCCGGCCCCGACACCTCCGCCCCCGGCGCGATCGCCGCCGCCTTCGCCGCCGCCGCCGACCAGCTGCTGCCGTACGGGCCGGGCGGCATCCTCGGCGTCCCGGTCACCGACCGGGCCCGCGCCGACCTGGCCGGCATCCTCGCCGCCCGGCTCACCGAGGCCTGCAACCTGTCGCTCTGCCACGAACTCCAGGCCGTCACCGGCCGCCCGCGCGCCACCGACTGGGACGCCGCCGGCGGCCTGGACACCTCCGCCGAGGGCTGGCTGGCCCGGCTGGAGCGACTGCCCGCGCTGGCCCACCTGGTCGGCACGGTCTGCCGGCAGTACCAGCACACCCAGACCGAACTGTTCGCCCGCCTCGCCGCCGACCGCGCCCTGCTGGTCGAACGAATGTGGGACGGCGAGGAGCCGGGCCCGCTCGACTCGGTGCGCGGCGAGGCCGGCGACCGGCACGCCGGCGGCCGCTCGGTCGCGCTGCTGCACTTCGCCGGCGGCCGCTCGGTGGTCTACAAGCCCAAGGACATGCGGCACGCCACCGCCTTCCTCGGCCTGGTCGAACGCCTCAACCGGGAGCTCTCGCTGGACCTCCCGCTGCGCACCGTGCTGGTCCGCAGCGACCGGGGCGACGACGGCCACGCCGCCTCGCTGGCCGCCGCGTGCGAGAGCGACTACGGCTGGGAGGAGCTGGTCCCGCACCGGCCGTGCGCCGACCGCGGCGGCTTCGCCCGGTTCTACCGGCGGCTCGGCATGACGATCCGGCTGGTCCAGCTGCTGGAGGGCCGCGACCTGTGGGCCGACAACCTGCTCGCCGACGGCGAGCACCCGGCGCTGATCGACCTGGAGTGCCTGCTCTACCCGCGCGTGCAGCCGCCGCCGGCCATCAGCCCGGACCAGCACGGGCTGCTGGACGAGCTGGAGGCGACCGTGGTGCGCACCGCCATGGCGTTCCAGTCCTGGACCCCGG
Source organism: Kitasatospora sp. NPDC127111 (assembly GCF_042677465.1). NCBI lineage: Bacteria > Bacillati > Actinomycetota > Actinomycetes > Kitasatosporales > Streptomycetaceae > Kitasatospora > Kitasatospora sp. NPDC127111. Next base: position 128,472 of record NZ_JBHXTG010000012.1, on the reverse strand, counting down.
CCCGGGAGGGCGGCGCCCTCGACATCGGCTGCCTCTCGCGGATCGGCGGCCTGGAGGTCGCCCCGGGCGTGCCCGCGCTGCCGCTCCCGCCGTACCGGCCGGTCGCTCCGGACGGCGCCGGGGGCGAGGAGACCGCCGACCCCTGGGAGTACACCGCGGAGGTGACCGAGGGGTACCGCGAGATGCACCGCGCGCTGTACCGGGTGCGGGGCGAACTCGCCTCGCCGGACGGCCCGTTGGCTCCGTTCCGGGGGATCTGGGTGCGCTACATCTGGCGGCACACCTGGGACGGCTACAAGATCATCCGAGCCTCCACCAGCCCGCTCGCCCTCGACGGCGGCGCCACCCGGGAGACCGTGATCGCCGGTGCGCTGCACGGCACCACGCCCGTCCTGGCCGACTCCCCGCACCGCACCGACCTGCTGGAGGTGGTCCTCGCCGAGATCGACGCCTTCCGGCAGCTGGACATCCCGTTCTTCCGCTCGCTGACCACCTCCTCGTCGGTGTTCACCGTCGACGGACGGGAGATCCCCGGCCACTTCCGCGGCACCGGGTGGCGGCGGCTCCAGCAGCGGGTCGCCGAACTCGACGGCTTCGACCTGGACGCGCAGACCGCCGTGCTCAGCGGCTGCATCGACGCCGCCCGGGGCGGAACGGAGCAGACCGGGGACCGCACGGCACCAGCCGGGGACCGCGGCGACCCGGCACCAGCCGGGGACCGCGGCGACCCGGCACCTGCCGCGGACCGCGGCGACCCGGCACCGGCCGGGCCGGGCGCGACGCGGACGACCGTCCCCGACAGCGGCGAACTGCTCGACCACGCCGTCCGGATCGGCGACCGCATCCTCGCCGACCGGCGCGGCGACGGCTGGCTCGGACAGAGCTGGTACCCCGGCACCGGGCTGCGCCAGGTCGAGGTGCTCGGCCTGGACCTGGTCACCGGAACCCCCGGGCTCGCCGTCCTGTTCGCCGAACTCTGGGCCGCCACCGGCGAACCGCGCTTCCACCGCGCCGCCCACCGCGCGCTCGCCCAGGCGGCCCGGCTGATCGACCCGGCCTCGCCGCGGGCCTTCGTCTTCGCCGCCGACAGCCGACTCGCCGGCGGCGCGCCCGTCCCCGGCGGGCTCGCCGGACCGGGCTCGCTGATCCACGCCCTGGCCCGGGGCGGCGCCCTGCTCGGCGAACCGGAGTTCCTCACCGCCGCCCAAGCCCTCGTCCCCGGGTCGGTCGCCGTCGCCGGACCGGCCGCCGGCCGCCCGGGACGCCCCGCGCGGGCCCCGCACCCGGACGTGCCGCTCGGCAGCGCCGGCCTGCTGCTCAACCTGCTCCGGCTGCGCCGCGCCACCGGGCCCGGCCACGCGGCCACCGAGGACGGCATCCGCACGCTGGCCGCGGCCGCGCTCGACCACCTGGCTGCGGCCGACGCGGCGGACGCCGAGGCGGCGGTACCCGGGCAGTCGGCGGACGGCGCCCCGGCGGCCGGACCGGGCTTCCTCGGCCTCGCCCCGGCCGGCGCCGACTCCGTCGCGCTCGCGCTCGCCCGCACCGTCGCCGAGGCGCCCGCGCTGCTCGCCGCCCCGGACGCCGTCCGCGAACGGCTGCGCGGCCACCGCTTCGCCACCGCCACCCGCTCCGGGCGGCTCGCCTGCCTGGAGACCGCGGTCGCGCTCGGCTCGGGCGTGGTCGACCCGGCCGAACTGGAGGCGCTCACCCCGCCGGTGGGCCGCCGGCAGATCGCCACCCGCTCCACCCGCGACCTGGTCGCCACCGCCGGCGAGGCGCTCACCGCCGCCGAGGCGGGTCTGCTGCACACCCTGCCCGAGGCCGCCGACTCGCTGCTGCCCGGCCCGTTCTACGACGGCCGGGAGGCCGCGGCCCTGCTGGCCGGGGAGCTGATCGCCCGCCAGCGCGCCACCGGCGGCTGGCACCCCGACCGGGCCGCCGACGACCGGATCAACCTCGGCGCCCTCGACGGCACCGCCGCCGTCGGCCTCCTGCTGCTGCGCCTGCTCGACCCGGCAGCGGCACCGCTCGCCACGCTGCGCTGACGGCGTCCGGCCGCTGCCGGCGAACACCGTCCGGCGAACGACGTCGGGCGGACAGCGCCCGGCGAACAGATGTCAGCGAACAACTTTCAGCGAACAGATAACAGCCGACAGATAACAGATTTCATCAACTGTCAACTGTCAGTCGTTCGTCGCCACCCCGCCCACACTCGTCGAGGGACCCGCCATGTCCGACACGCCCACGATCGGCTTCAAACGCCACTACACCCCCTACGTCGTCGACGGCGAGGCCGTCTACCTGGTCTCCGAACGCGGCGTCTCCGTGGTCGACGGCCGGCTCGCGCAGACCCTCGCCCCGCTGCTGGACGGCACCCGCACCGCCGAGCAGATCGGCGAGGCGCTGCGCGGCACCGTCCCCGCCGACCGGGTCCGCGGCGCCGTGGAGCGGCTGCGCGACCGCGGCTACCTGGCGGACGCCGGCCGGGTCGAGGACCCGGCCGCCGCCGCGTACTTCGAGATGGCCGGCCTGGACGGCGCCGCCGCCACCGAGGCGCTGCGCACCGCCCGCGCCCGGGTCGAGGTCCACGGCGACCTGGACCCGCAGCCCTTCCTGGCCGCCCTGGCCGCCGCCGGCGTCACCGTCGACGAGGACGCCGAGTTCACCGTCGCGCTCGCCGACGACTACCTGCACCCCGGCCTGGCCGAGCGCGACCGCGCCGCCCGGGAGAGCGGCCGCCCCTGGCTGCTCGCCCGCCCGGTCGGCTCGATCCTCTGGATCGGCCCGGTGTTCGTCCCCGGCCCCGCCGAGGCCGAGGGCACCACCGGCTGCTGGGAGTGCCTGGCCCACCGGCTCTCCGCCAACCGGCAGTCGCTCAGCTACCTGCGCCACCGGCTCGGCCAGGACGGCCCGATCTCCACCGCCGGCGCCCACCTCGCGCCCACCCTGCAGACCGGCGCCCAACTCGCCGCCCTGGAGGCCGCCAAGTGGCTGGCGGGCGTTCGCCCCGCCGAGCCCGTGGTGCTCACCCTGGACACCGTCCGCCTGGAGACCGAGCGCCACCGCCTCGTCCGCCGCCCGCAGTGCCACGCCTGCGGCGACGCCGGTCTGATGACGGAGCGTCAGTTGACGCCCGTCCGGTTCGAGAGCCGCCCCAAGGCGTTCACCGCCGACGGCGGCCACCGCTCCGCCTCCCCGGAGGACATGCTGGAGCGCTACAGCACCCAACTCTCCCCGGTCACCGGCGTGGTGACCTCGATGGTGCCCTCCGGCCGCACTCCCGCGGGCCTGCGCGTGTACGTCTCGGGGCAGAACCTCTCCCGGCAGAGCGGCGACCTGCGCCAGCTGCGCACCGGCCTGCGCTCGCTGAGCTGCGGCAAGGGCCGCACCGACGTCCAGGCCCGGGCGAGCGCGCTCGGCGAGGCGATGGAACGGCACTCCGGCGTCTTCCAGGGCGACGAGGCCCGCCGGCTCGCCAGCTTCACCGAACTCGGCGACGCGGCGATCCACCCGTCCCGCACCCTGCTGTTCAGCGACCGCCAGTACGCCGAACGCGACCGCTGGAACGGCAAGCGGTCCATGTTCAACACCGTGCCCGAGCGGTTCCGCGAGGGCGACCGGATCGAGTGGTCGCCCGCCTGGTCGCTCACCGAGCAGCGCACCCGTTGGTTGCCCACCATGTCCCTCTACTACGGCTACCGGCACCGCCACGGCTTCTTCGCCGCCGGCGACTCCAACGGCTGCGCAGCCGGGACGTCCTTCGAGGACGCCGCGCTCCAGGGCTTCCTGGAGCTGGTCGAGCGGGACGCGGTCGCCCTCTGGTGGTACAACCGGGTCAACCGCCCGGCCATCGACCTGGACGCCTTCGGCGACCCGTACATCGGCCGACTCCGTGAGATCTACCGCGGGTTGAACCGGGAGATCTGGGCGCTCGACCTCACCTCGGACTTCGGCATCCCGGTGGCCGGCGCCTTCTCCCGGCGCACCGACCAGCCCACCGAGGACGTGCTGATCGCCTTCGGCGCCCACCTCGACCCGCACATCGCGCTCACCCGGGCGCTCACCGAGATGAACCAGTTCCTCGGCCCGGTCGGCGGCAACGCCCAGGGCAAGGTCGACTACGCGGGCGCCGACCCCGAGCAGAAGGCGTGGTGGACCAGCGCGACCGTCGCCAACCAGCCCTACCTGCTGCCGGACCCCGCCGCCCCGGCCGCCGGCCCCGACCGCTGGGCGGAGCTCGCCGGCGACGACCTCGCCGAGGACCTCGCACTGGCCCAACGCCTGGTCGAGGAACGGGGGATGGAGTTCCTGGTGCTCGACCAGACCCGGCCCGACGTCGGCCTGCCGGTGGCCAAGGTGATCGTCCCCGGGATGCGTCACTTCTGGGCCCGCTTCGCCCCCGGCCGGCTCTACGACGTGCCGCTCGCCCTCGGCTGGCTGAACGAGCCCACCCCGGAGGAGGAGCTCAACCCCGTCCCGATCTTCATCTGACGACGAGCGGACGCCGGGCCGCCGTCCGCCTCCGCCCACCGGGCGGACGGCGGCGGCCCGCGCCCTCCCGGCAACCGGAAAGAGGTACCCCATGACCGTGACCGAACAGCTGCCCACCGGCCTCGCCCCCGCGGCCGGCCGGGCCGGCGGGGAGCCGCGCACCCTGCTGCGGCTGCGTCCGGAGGTCGTCGTCACCGCCCAGGGCGACGACCTGGAACTCAGCCACCCCTGGGGCCGTCAACGGGTGCACGCGCTCGGAGCGGCGACCGTCCGCCGGCTCGCCGCGCTCACCGAGGACGCCGTCGACCTCGCCGAGCTCGACCGGCTCGGCGACGGCGGACGGCTGTTCCACCTGCTGCGGCGCTTCCCCTACCTGGTCACCACCGGCCTCACCGACCCGCACGGAGAGCCGCTGGCCACCGCCGTCCCGATCGCCCGCTCGGCCGGCCTGCCCGCCCCGGTCCGGCCGCCCGAGGCCGTGGTGCTCTCCCGCTTCGCGTACCTGCGCCGGCTGCCGGAGGAGCACGCCGGAGCCTGCGTGCTGGAGTCCCCGATGGCGCCGTTCCGGCTGACCCTGCACCGGCCCGCGGCCGGTGCCTTCGTCGCCGCGGTGACCGCCGCCCGCCCGGTGGCGGAGGCGGCGCTGCTGGCCGGGCTCACCCCGGCGGCCGGGCAGGCACTGGCCGGACTGCTGGCCGGGGCCGGGTTCCTGGACGACGGCGCCCAGGGCGAGCCGCCGCTCTGGGACTTCCACGACCTGCTGTTCCACGCCCGCAGCCGCCCCGGCCGCCACGACTACCCCAGCGGCGGCCTGTTCGCCCACCCGGAGGTCGCCCAGCTGCCCGCGATCCCCGGCGCGGGCGCCCGCGAGGACGGCACCGGGATCGACCTGCCCGTCCCCGACTGGGACGAGGTGCTGGCCCGCGACCCCGCGCTCAGCGAGGTGCTGGAGGGCCGGCGGTCGGTCCGCGCCTACGCCGACACCCCGGTCACCCTCGACCAACTCGCCGAACTGCTCTACCGGGTGGCCCGGATCCGCCGGGTGGTGCCGGGCGACCCGGCCGACCCGCACGGCTACGACGTGGTGGACCGCCCCTACCCGGCCGGCGGGGCCACCGGCGAACTGGAGGTCTACCTCTCGGTGGTCCGCTGCGACGGCCTGGTCCCCGGCGTCTACCGCTATGACGCGGCCGCCCACCGGCTGCGGCCGCGCCCGTTCGCCGGGCCGGGCGACGAGGCGGCGTTCCGCGAGCTGATGACGGCGGCCTGGCGGGCCACCGGCTGCACGGTCGACCCGCAGGTGCTGCTCACCGTCACCTCGCGGTTCGGGCGGCTGTCCTGGAAGTACAGCCAGATCGCGTACGCGCTGACGCTCAAGCACGTCGGCGTCGTCTACCAGACGCTCTACCTGGTGGCGACCGCGATGGGGCTGGCGCCTTGTGGCCTGGGCTCGGGGGACACCGACGCGGCGGCGCGCGCGCTCGGCCTGGACTGGACGGCGGAGTCCTCGGTCGGCGAGTTCCTGATCGGCAGCCGCCCGGCGGGGGTGCCGCGCACCGCGCACGGGTTCGCCGACATCGTGGGGGAGTCGCGCGCGGAGGGTTGAAAACCGCGCCGCGACGGCGCGACGGCGCGATGACGCGATGACGCGATGACGCGACAAGGCGACGACGCGACGACGCGACAAGGCGACGACCCGACAAGGCGACAAGGCGACGAAGCGACGGCGGGCGGACGCGGACGCGCCGGTGCCCCGCCGTGGTGGGCGGGGCACCGGACGGTCGCGTTGCCAGACACCGGGCGTGTCGACGTAGGGCGTGCCGAGGAACCGGGCGGGCCGGCAGCCCGGGCGGCGTCGGAGGCCCGGCCGCGTTCGGAGGCCGGGGCGAGCCGTGTCCCACGGCCCGGGGGCGCGGTTCGTCACGGTCGCCCGCGGGTGGGGCTCAGAGCCAGCCGCGCTCGCGGGCGATCCGGATCGCGTCGCAGCGGTTGCGCCCGCGGGTCTTGGCGATGGCCGCGGAGACGTAGTTGCGGACCGTCCCGGGCGAGAGCGAGAGCGTCGCCGCGACCTCGTTGATGGTGGCCCCGTCGGCCACGTGGCCGAGCACGGTGAGCTCGCGCGGGGTCAGCGGTGCCCCGGTGCCGGACCGGACCACGTCCACCACCAGGCGCGGGTCGTAGACCCGTCCGCCACGGGCGAGTTCGCGCACCGCCGAGATCAGTGCGGCCGGCGGCACGTCCTTGAGCAGCACCCCGGCGATCCCGTCCGCCACGGCGCGCTGCAGGTCGGCGGGGCGGGGCTGGGCGGTGAGCAGCAGGACGGCGGTGCCCGGTGCCCGGTCGCGGATCAGCGCGGCGGTGGCGGGGCCGCCCGGTCCGGGCAGGTCGGGGTCGAGGACGGCGACCGCCGGCCGGGTGCGGGCGGCCTCGGCGGCGGCCTCCTCGGCGGTGGGCGACTCGGCGACGACGGCGAGGTCGTCCTCCCGGTCGAGCAGGGCGCCGAGCCCGGAGCGGAACAGGTGGTGCCCGTCGGCGAGCAGGACGCGGACGGCCGTGGTCCGGGCGGTCCGGGCGGTTGCGCGTTCGGCGGTGACGGGTGCGATGGCGGGCGGTTCCAGAACGGTGGTCATCCGGCTACCTCGGTGGCGTCGACGTGTCGGGTGCGCGGGCGGGTGGTCGGCAGAAGGGGTGGTCGGGACAAGGGCGGTCGGCGCACGGGCGGTCGGGCAGGAGCGGTGCGGCCGGCGGGCTCAGCCCCAGCCCCAGGTCTTCTGCGGGTCGGTCGGCGAGGGAACGGGGACGGGCGTGGCGGTGCTGGCCGGCTGGGCGGCGGGCTCGCCGGCGGGGGCACCGTCCGCCGAGGAGACGACGGCCGCCGGGGCGTTGGTGGCCAGGACCGCGGTGGCGGCGGTGCCGGTCAGGGTGCTGATACCGAGGGCGACAATCGTGATGAAACGGACCTTCTTCGTCATGGCGATGCCCGATCCTCTCGCTTCGGCTGAGCCCCGGGCTGCTACCGGGGCGCGCTGGTCTGCTGCGGCGGCCGCGCGGTCCGTTCCGGGCCCCGTCGGGGGCTGCTGTCCCGGTGTTCCGGTCCGTCGTTCGCGCCGACACCATGAGAGTGGCGGCCGACCGGGGTCCGTGTCAGCAGTCGGAGCTGGCACCACAGTGCCGTGACACCGTGAGGCCAGCTAGGCCGGTCCTGGCACCAAAGTGCCGACGCCTCCCGCCCGGACCGGCCGGGCTCCTGCCCGAGCCGCTCGACTACCCGAGCCGTCCACCCGCCCGTGCCGTCCGACCGCCCGAGCCTCCCGACCGTCCGGACTCCCGTCAGCGGTGCGTCGGCAGCTCGTGCAGGCCCAGCACCAGCCAGCTGTCCGCCTCGCAGTGCCGTACCCGCCAACCCGCCAGGAGGCCCTCGGCGCCGGTCAGTTCCGCGCAGGCGGCGCGCACGCCGGCCTCCGCCGCCAGCAGCCCGGCGGCCGTCACGAACAGCACCGCGTCCAGCACTCCCGCCGCCACCCGGATCCGGGCATGGCTGAGCCCGGTGGCGGGCCCGCGGAGCGCGCGCTCCAGCCCGTCCCGGACCGCGGGCGCCACCACCGGCCCGCCGGGCGGCCGACCGCCCCGCGTCTCCAGCCGGACGCGAATCACGTACACACCGTTCAGACTGACCGATCGCCGGTTGTGTCGGGGCGTGGCACGTGTGGCACACATCGGCCTGGCAACAACCTGTCACCGCTGGTGGGGCCGACTCCGGTGGGGTGCGCGCGGTTGCGCTGGTCCGACGCCCGTCCGGACGGAAATCCCTTACGGTTCACGCACCGCATCGCCATAGGTGTCCGCAAGAGCGTTCTATGTTCGGTCGCGTGGCGCTACGCTGACCGCCTTGACGGGTCCACCGGTTCCGAGTCGGGCGACGGAGGGTGTGATGGGTACGGCGTCTCTGGTGGTGGGCTGTTGAGCGGCGTGCAGCCGATCGGCCTCGACCCGTTCGGCGAAGCGGTCTACCGCGCGATGCTGCTCCATCCCGAGCTGGACACCCAGGGGATCGCCCGGCGCCTGGAGGCGCCCGAGGCCGAAGTCCGGGTGGCGCTGGACCAGTTGGCGGATCTCGCGCTCACCCGGCCGACCGGCTCGGAGGATCGCTGGCGGGCCGTCAACCCCGAGCTCGGGCTGGCGGCGTTACTCGCCCGCCAGGAGGCCGAGGCCGCCCGGCGCCAGCAGGAGATGGAACGCAGCCGCGCCGCGATGGCCGGTCTGATCGCCGAGTACGCGAGCGTGCACGCGCCCGCCAACCAGCCGGGCATCGAGCTGATCTCCAGCCTGGAGGACGTTCGCGACCGGCTCGTCCAGCTCGCCTCCGACGCCGCCGTCGAGGTGCTCGCCTTCGCGCCCGGCGGCCCGCAGCCGCCGCAGGTGATGGAGGCCAGCCGCGCGCTCGACCAGGAGACCCTGGAACGCGGCGTCCGGATGCGCACCGTCTACCAGGAGAGTGTCCGCAACGACCCCGCCACCGTGCAGTACGCGCGCTGGCTGCACGGCCTCGGCGGCGCCGTCCGCACCGTGCCCACGCTGCCGCTGCGGATGATCCTGGTCGACAACGCCACCGCGATCGTCCCGATCGACCCGGACGACCCGCGCAAGGGCGCCGTCCTGCTGCACAGCCCCGGGGTGATCGCCGCCCTGCGCGCCCTCTTCGAACAGACCTGGGAGCAGGCCAACCCGCTCGGCGAGGCCGGTCGCCGCGACCCGCACGGTCTCACCGGCCAGGAGCGCGAACTGCTCCGCCTGCTCGCCGAGGGCCTCACCGACGAGCGGGCCGGGCAGCGGCTCGGCGTCTCGCTGCGCACCGTCCGCCGGATGATGGCCGACCTGATGGTGCGGATGGACGCCCGCAGCCGCTTCCAGGCGGGCATCCAGGTCTCCGCCCTCGGCTGGCTCGGCGAGACCGCCCCGCGCTGAGGCGGCCGCCCGGCGCTGAGCCGGACCGCCCCGCGCTGAGCCGGACCGCCCCGCTACGGGGACGGCCCGGCCCCACTCGGCGCGGGCCGACCCGATCGGCCGGGCCGGCCCGCACCCCTCGCTCAGCAGGGGCCGTCGTCGGCCCAGACGCCCCACTGGCCGCTCGCGGACGGGTTCTCGTTCAGCGTCCACCACTTGGCGTGGTACTTGTGGCCGTTGTACGACACCTTGTTGCCGCCGGTGTAGGTGGTGGTGGCGCTCCACGGCGGGTCGGTGCAGACGCCGGGGGAGGAACTGGTCGGCGGCGGGGTGGTCGGCGGCGTGGTGGGCGGGGTGGCGCCGGCGAAGCGGACGGTGAACTTGGTGAAGTCCCAGTCGTTCTGCACCACGCTGGAGCACGAGCCGGACAGGCCCGGGTCGACCGTCCCCGGGCACTGCCGGTCGCGGTTGACCGACCAGTACGTGTACCGGGCCAGCTTGTGCGCGAGCGCGAAGTCCAGCACGGTCTGGAAGTCCGCCTGCCGGAAGTACTCGGCGGCGTCGGTGCGTCCGTTCATCAGCGAAACGCCCTCGTGCGCGTAGGCGTCGGCCTCGGTCCAGCCGAACGTCGTCCGCAGGATCCCGTTGAACTTCACGAGCGCGTCGGTCTGCGCGGCGGCGCCGTTGAACCCGCCGTCGAACGGCATGATCGAGTAGTTGTCGGGCGTGAAGCCCTGCGACTTGGCCTCGTTGAGCATCTGCTGCCCGAACCAGCCGGTGCCCGCCCCGGTGCCGGCCGTGGTGATCGAGATGTACAGCCCCGGGTTGTTCCGCTGCAGGATCCGGGCGGCGCCGATCTCGTTGTGGATCGCGGCCGCGTTCTCGTACTCGGGCTCCTCCAGGTCGAAGTCGATCGCCTTGAGCCCGTACTTGGTGACCACCTTCTGGTACCCGGCCGCCGTCGCCTCCGGCGTCCCGCAGGTCTGGCCCAGTTTGGTGCCGCCGTAGCCGCCGACCGAGACCGACACGTCGCCGCCCTTGGCCCGGATCGCCTGGATCACCGCCGGCATGGTGGTGTCGGTGTCGATCGAGGAGGTGCCGCCCCAGGCGGGCGAACACCCGCCCTTGTCCAGGATGAACGCCAGCTGGAAGGCCTTCTGCCCGGTCGCGTCCATCACCGCCGCGGCGTCCGGCGGGCTGTTGTCCTCGGGCATCAGGTACGGGGCTGAGGCGTACCAGTTGCTGCCCAGCCCGGTCGTGGCGGTCGTCGTGGTCGTGGTCGCGGCGGCTCCGGTCCCGGCCGCGGCGACCGCCGCGAGCCCGCCGGCCACCAGGCCGAGGACGCCGGCGACCGCGACCGCGGTCCGGCGCCGTCCGTTCCTCCGGTGCTGCTGTCTGATCCGTTGCCCCGGCTCGTGTGGGGGAAGAGCACGTTCCATCGGAAACCTCTCGCGGAAACGGCAGGAGGAGGCCCGCCCGCGCCCACTGTGGGGGAGGCGCGCCGGGCCCCGGGGAAACCACCGGCGACGCCGAGTCGCCGAAGGTCTTCAATGGTATAGACCTCTGCCGCGTGTGCGTCAACCCGAAAGGGGCGAACCGACTTGACCAGTCCGCTGCCCGCCGCCCGAACCCTGTCCCGGAGACCCCGCACGACGGTTCGTCAGACCGCGACACCCGCCGTGCGGACGGCCGCCAGCAGCCCGCCGACCGCCGGGGACCACGGTCGCCCGGCCGGTCCGGTGAGGGTGAGCGCGCGGTGCGCGGCCGGGCGGATCGGGACGAGGACGCAGTCGGCGGGCAGCATCGGCTGCGCCAGCGCGGGCATCACCGAGACCCCGACGCCCGCGTGCACCATGCCGATCAGGGTGTTCAGATCGCGGATCCGGTGCCGGGGCGCGAACCGAACGCCGGCCCGCCGGTAGGCGTCGCGGATGTGGCGCTCGCAGCCGCCCTCGGAGAGCAGGAAGTCGTCGTCCTCCAGGTCGGCCACGTCGACGGCCGGCTCGCCGGCCAGCGGGTGGTCCCGGCGCAGCAGCGCGTGCATCGAGTCCGCCCCGAGCGGCACCGCCCCGGGCGGCACCGGGTCGGCGTCCACCAGGACGGCGGCGTCCACCGTGCCCGCCTCCAGCCAGACGGGGAGCTCGTCGTCCTCGCCCTCGAAGACCCGGACGGTGAGCCGGGGGTGGGCGGCCCGCCAGTCCCGTAGCAGCGCGGGCAGCAGCCCCTGGCAGACGGTGGTCGGCGCGGCCAGCCGGACGGTCCCGGTGAGGCCGCCCGAGTGCCGGGTGGCGATGCTGCGGACGGCCGCCGCGGCGGCCACCGCCGTCCGGGCGTGCGGCAGGATCTGCTCGCCCAGCGGCGTCGGCCGCGCCGGCGTGCCGCGGTGCAGGACGGGCGCGCCGAGGGTGCGCTCCAGCGCGGCGACCGCGTGCGAGACGGCGGACTGACTGATCCCCAACTCGGCTGCGGCCGCGCCGAACCCGCCCGCGTCGGCGACCGCGATCAGCGCCCGGAGCTGGGCGAGGGTGACCTCCGAGGCCATGAGACTTCCTCATCCGTACGGCGACGTCACTTGTTGGACTCATGCTCCGCCCGCGCGCCACGCTCTGTCACGCGAGACCGGCGATCGGCCCGGGCGAGCGGCCGGGTGACGCCGGATGGTCGACCCGGCGAACAGCCGGGGTGAACGGCCAGGGTGAACGGTTCTGCGGACGACGGAGAGGACGGGTGGTCGGGGTGCGGCGCTGGTGGCCGGGGTTCGTGGTGCTGTCGGCGATCTGGGGCGCGAGCTTCGCGCTGATCAAGGTGGCGGTCGACGCGGGGGTGCCGCCGCTCTGGGTGGCGTGCTGGCGCTGCGTCCTCGGGGCTGCGGCGCTCTGGACGATCCTCGGGCTGCGCCGCGAGTCCGCCCCGCGCGACCTCGCCACCTGGGGCCACTCGGCGGTGGCCGCGGTGCTGCTCAACGCCGTGCCGTTCGTGCTCTTCTGCTACGGCGAGACCCGGGTCAGCTCGGTGCTGGCCGGGGTGATGAACGCGACCACCCCGCTGTTCACGCTGGTCTTCGCGGTCGCCACCGTGCCCGAGGAACGGCACCCGGGCCCGCGCCGCCTCGCCGGGCTCGCGCTCGGCTTCGCCGGGGTGCTGACCGTCCTCGGCGTGTGGCGCGGCCTCGGCTCCGGGGGGACGACGGGCGGCCTCGCCTGTCTGGCCGCCACCTGCTGCTACGGCGCCGGCTTCGCCTACCTGCGCCGCCACCTCTCCGCCCGCCCGCACTCCGCGACCGCGCTGTCCGCCGTCCAGATCACCTGCGGCGCAGCCGAGTTGGCGCTGATCGCCCCGTTCGCCGCGGGTGCCCCGCACTGGCCGGGGGCCGGTCCGGCCGCCGCCCTGCTGGTCCTGGGCGCGCTCGGCACGGGCGTCGCCTACATCCTCAACCTGAACCTGGTCCGCGGCGCGGGCGCCACCGTCGCCGCCGCCGTCACCTACGTGACGCCGCTCTGGTCGACGGCCCTCGGTGCCGTCCTGCTCGCCGAGCCCGTCGGCTGGAACGCCCTGCTCGGCGGCCTCGCGGTCATCGCCGCGGTGGCCCTGACCCGGGCCCCGGCCGCCCGGGCGGCACGTCGGAGGGTCCGTCAGCCGGTCGGCTAGGTGTTCTGCCCCGTGAGGTTGGGAACGCGGCTGGCGGGTGGCTTGCCTGCGAGTGCGGTGTGTCCGCGGTGGTGGTTGTAGGTGGTGTGGAGCCAGGCGTCGCGTCGTTCCAGTTCGGTGCGGTAGGGCCTGGCGTGGGCCCATTCGTCGAGCAGGGTGCGGTTGAACGTTCGACCTTGCCGTTGGTCTGTGGCCGGTAGGGCCGGGTGCGTTTGTGCGTGATGCCCTCGGCGGCGAGGGCATCACGCCAGGTCCGGGAGCGGTAGCGGGAGCCGTGTCGGTCAGCACGCGTTGGACGGTGATGCCGGCCCGGGCGACGTACGCGTTCGCCCGGGCCCAGTATCCGGCGGCGGTCTCGTTGCGTTCGTCGGGCAGGATCTCGCTGGAGGCCAGGCGGGAGTGGTGGTCCACGGCGTTGTGGAGATAGCTGTGGCCGGCGCCGGAGCGGTTCCTGCGGCCGGCCTGGCGGCCCAGTGCGTGGGGTGGCCGCCGCCGTCGGGGATGTTGCCGAGCTTCTTGAGGTCGACGTGGACCAACTCGCCCGGTGCGGCGCGTTCGTAGCGCCGCACCGGGCGGCCGGTGACGCGGTCCAGAGGGGCCGGGCGGGCGAGGCGGTAGTGGACCAGGGCCCGGTGCACGGTGGCCGGGTTGAGCCGCAGCAGGTAGGCGATGCGGGCCGGCCCCCAGCGGCGCAGGACGCGGACCTTGATGATCCGCCGCTCGGTCCGCGAGTGCGGGCGTCGCGGGCTGCGGTGGGGCGGGCTGGAGCGGTCACTCATGCCGGCCTCGCCGAGCGCGCGGTAGCGGTCGGCCCAGCGCTTGGCCGTAGTGGGTGAGACCTGGAAGCGTTCGGCGGCCCGCCGCAGCGGCCAGCCGTCCTCGACCACACAGCGGGCTCGGCCGGGCCGCCCAGCCGTCGGACCCGAGCAGGGCGCGGGGCGGCCCGAGCAGCGCCATGCCGGGCAGGTAGGGGATGTACTCGGCCACCGTGTGCGGCTCGGCCAGGTAGGGCGAGCCGTGCTCCAGCGGCAGCGAGCCCGAGCGTTCGATCGCGGCCACCTCGCTCTGCCCCTCCCCGGTGAGCACCAGCCAGAGCAGCGGGACGACCGCGGCCCCGGCCGTCGCCACCGCCGGCGAGACCGCGCGGGCCCGCCGCCGCGGCCGGACCAGGGCGGCGGCAACGGCCGTCGCCAGGAGGCCGGTTGCCGTGACCAGGCCCTAGGCCCCAACCGTGGTGCGGCGCGAGCCCGGGGAGGAGCGGGAAGGCCGCGGCCCGGCCGGCGGCCGCCGGCGAGCCGGCGCACCACCGGGCGGGGTGGCCGGACCGGCGGCCGGGAGGCCCGGGTCGAGCGCGGGAGCGGCCGTCGCGACCGCGGTGAATCAGCACCCGTCCATTCCATGCGGGCCGCCCGCCGCGGTCATGACGGCCAGGTCGAGACCCGTGGTCGGGTTTCCCCCACCCTCACCCTTCGCGCTTGCGTTCGGTACCGGATGCGTCACGTTCGGTGTCGGCCGGCGGCTATCCTGGAACCCGTGGTGAGGTCCTGGGATGCGGCGGTGGAGCGGGCGCAGGAACGGCTGGGGGCGACGGCCGGACTGCGGGCGGTGGAGGCGGGGGACGGGCGGCGGTTCGCGCTCTGGGACTTGGCGTCCCGGGCGGAGGGCGAACTGGCCGAACGCGTCGACCCGGAGGCGCTGGACGCGGAGTCGGAGCGGGCGCTGCGCCGGCGGCTCGGCGAGAGCGGCCGGGAGTGGCCGGACGGCGAGCTGTACCGGCGCCGGTACTGGGTGCTGGGGGAGCGGGGCGCGCCGGTCGGCACCATCGCGGTCGACAACTGGACCAAGGGGCCGGGGCAGTTGGCCGTCTCCTCGGTCTACCTGCGCCCCGCGGCGCGCGGCCGCGGGCTGGCCGGCGCCGCGCTCGACGCGGTGTACCGGGCGGCCACCGCCGAGGGACTGCCCGGCTACCGGCTGGAGGCGCACTGGACCTGGCGGCACGCCGTCCGCTACTACCTGCGGCGCGGCCTGTGGGTGGTCTCCTGGAAGCACGCGCTCGGGCTGGCCCGGATGCCCCAGCTCCCGCCCTACCGGGTGACGGAGGAGGCCGGCCGGCTGGTCCTGCTGCTCGCCGACGGGCCGCACGGCTGGGTGCCGCTGCTCTCGGCCGGGCACGACGGCCCCGACGGCCGCTGGCTGCGGCTGGACGAGACGGCCGCGTACCGGCGGAGCGAGGGCTGGGTGCACGACTTCGCCCGCTCGACGCTGGCCCTGCACCTCGCGCTCGCCGGCCGGCCGCTGGTCCGCGGTCCGCAGTGGTGGGCCGAGGCGTGGCGCTGGGCGGACATCGGCGAGCCGGAGGGGCTGGCGTACCGGATCGAGCAGTTCGAACGGTCCGCCCGCGCCGCTGGCCGGCCCGTCACCGGCCCCCGCCGGCCGGACGGCACCCCCGCCCGCCTCCCCGGCCCCCCGCCGGGCCCGCTCGCCCTGGACTGACCCGCCGCACGGCCCCGGCCCGGACACGCCGTACCCGCGCATCCGGGCCGGACGCGAGCCTGAGCCGGAATCCGGGCCCGGGCCCGACGCGGACCCGGGCGGACGCGGACCAGGGCGGACGCGCACCCGGGCCCGACGCGTACCCCGGCCGCCGGCTGGGAGACTCGGGCCATGGCTGAGATCGAGATCGACGGCGCCCCGGCCGACCCGGCCCGGCTGGCCGCGCTGGGGCTGCTGAACTACGGGCACTTCACCACCCTGCGCGCCGAGGCCGGCCGGGTGCGCGGGCTGACCCTGCACCTGGACCGGCTGGTGCGGGACTGCCGGACGGTGTTCGCCGCCGAGCTGGACCGCGAGGTGGTGCGGCAGCGGATCCGCGCCGCCCTGCCCGCCGACGGCACGCCGGTGATCGTCCGGGTGACGGTGTTCGACCCGGCGCTCGGCCTGGAGCGCCCCGCCGCCCCCGCCGTGCCGCGGCTGCTGGTCACCACCCGCCCGGCGCCGGCCGCACCCCCCGGCCCGCTGCGGGTGCGCACCGCCGCGTACCGCCGCGAGCTGCCGGAGGTGAAGCACGTCGGGCTGTTCGGGCTGATCCGGCAGCGCCGGCTGGCCCAACTCGACGGCTACGACGACGCGTTGCTGACCGGTGCGGACGGCCGGATCGCCGAGGGCGCCACCTGGAACATCGGCTTCCACGACGGCCGCGAGCTGGTCTGGCCGGACGGCGAGGCCCTGCCCGGGGTCACCGCCGCGCTGCTCGCCGCCGCCCACCCCGGCCCGCAGCGGCGCGAACCCGTCCGTGCCGACGGCGGACTGGACCGCTTCGTGGCGGCGTTCGCGCTCAACGCGGGCGTCGGCGTCCGCCCGGTCGTCGCGATCGACGGCACCGCCTTCGAGCCGGACCACCCCGCGCTCGCCGCCCTGCGCGCCGCGTACGAGCGGATCGAGGGCGACCTCGTGTGAGCCGGAGGGGCGGGGTGGGGATTTCCCCACCCCCCGTCCGCCGGTGGGCCGCATGGTTCGGCCGCCCCGCCGTTCCTAGCCTGGAACACGTCGACGACCAGCGACGACGCTCCTCCAGGAAGGCACCACCATGGCACCCCGCCGCGACCGCCAACAGACCGAGACCGCCGAGCAGTTCGGCCGCACCGCGCACGCCGCGATCGAGCTGCGGGCGGTCCGGCGCAGCTACGGGCGCGGCGCCGAGGCGGTGCACGCGCTGCGCGGCATCGACCTGGCGCTCGACCGCGGCACCTTCACCGCCGTGATGGGGCCCTCCGGCTCCGGCAAGAGCACCTTCCTGCAGTGTGCGGCGGGCCTGGACCGGCCGGACGGCGGTGAGGTGTACCTGGGCGGCGAGGAGATCACCCGGCTCAGCGAGAACCGGCTCACCAAGCTGCGCCGCAGCCGGATCGGGTTCGTCTTCCAGTCCTTCAACCTGCTGCCCTCGCTGACGGTGCTGCAGAACGTGCTGCTGCCGCAGCGGCTGGCCGGCGAGCGCCAGGACCGGGCCCGGGCGCGGGAGTTGCTGGCCCAGGTCGGCCTCGGCGAGCACGCCGGACGGCGGCCCGGCCAGCTCTCCGGCGGCCAGCAGCAGCGCGTCGCGATCGCCCGCGCGCTGATCACCCGCCCGGACGTGGTCTTCGCCGACGAGCCGACCGGCGCGCTGGACACCCGGACGGCGCACGAGGTGCTCGGGCTGCTCCGGCACGCGGTGGACACCATGGGCGCGACCGTCGTCATGGTGACCCACGATCCGGTGGCCGCCTCCTTCACCGACCGCGCGCTCTTCCTGGCCGACGGCGCGTTCGCCGGCGAGCTGCACCACCCGGACCCGCAGGCCGTCGCGGACCGGATGGTCCGGCTGACCGCCCGCCCGGTGGGGGCGGCCGCATGAGCAACGGACTGGCCCGCGCCTCGGTGCGGTTCCGGCCGGCGTCCTTCGCCGGCACCTTCATCGCCCTGCTGTTCGGCGCGGCCGTGATCATGGCCTGCGGCACCCTGCTGCAGACCGGCCTCACCGCGAGCGTGCCGCCGGTGCGGTACGCGCGGACGCCGGTCGTGGTCGCGGCCGACCCGACCGTCTCGATCACCTGGAAGGTCACCGGCGAGGCCGGCGACACCGAGACCGAGCGGCAGGCCCTCCCCGAGCGGGCCCGGGTGGACGCGGCGCTGGCCGGGCGGATCGCCGCCCAGCCGGGTGTCGCGGCGGCCCGCCCGGACACCGCGTTCCCGGTCCCGGCGAGCAGCGGCGGCCAGGGCGCCCCCGCCCTCCCCGGGCTGACCGGCCGCGGCTTCGCCGCGCTCGGCATCGCCGGGCCGGGCGAGCAGCTGGTCGAGGGGCGCGCCCCCGGCGCCGGCGAGGTCGTTGTCGACGCGGACACCGCGCGCGCCGCCCACCTGGCCCCCGGCGCCACCGTCGTCCTCACCGCGCCCGGCGGCAGCGGCGGCTACCGCGTCGTCGGCCTCGCCGCGTCCCCGGGGAGCGGCGGACCGCAGGCCTGGTTCGCCGACCCCGTCGCCGACCGCCTCTCCGGCCACCCCGGCCGGGTGGACGCGATCGCCGTCCAGCCCCGCGAGGGCGTGACCGGGACGGCGCTCGCCGCGCAGGTCCGCCTGGCCGTCGGCGGCGAGGCCGAGGTGCTCACCGGCGACGGCCGCGGCACCGTCGAACAGCCCGCGCTCACCGCGAGCCGGGCGATGCTGACCGGCCTCGGCGGCTCCTTCGGCGGCATCGCCACCATGACCGCCGTGTTCGTCGTGATGAGCACCGTCGCGCTCGCCACCGGCCAGCGCGCCCGCGAGTTCGCCCTGCTGCGCGCGATCGGCGCCACCCCGCGGCAGATCCGCCGCACCATCGCCACCGAGGCCGTCCTGGTCGCCCCCGTCGCCGCCGTGCTCGGCGTCCTGCCCGGACTGGCCCTGGCCCGCTGGTGGTTCGACGAGCTGGCGTCCCGGGGCGCCGTGCCCGGGACGGTCATGCTGGACGTCGGTCCGCTGCCGGTCGTCGCCGCCGTCCTGACCTGCACGCTCGCCGCGCTGACCGCCGGCTTCCTCGCCGCCCGCGGCCCGGCCGGGCTCCGGCCGGGCCAGGCGCTCGGTGCGGCCGCCGTCGAGCCGGGCCGGCCGGGCAAGGCGCGGACCGTCGCCGGGCTGCTGTTCACCGCCGCAGGCGTGGCGCTGTCCGCCGTCGCGGCCGGCCTGGACGGGACCGCCGCCGCCAACACCGCGCTCGGCGTGGTGATGTGCTTCCTGGTGGCCGTCGCCCTGCTCGGCCCCTGGGTGGCCCGGGCCGCCGCCGGGGTGCTCGGCACCCCGCTGCGGGCCGCGGCCGGCGCGTCCGGCTCGCTGGCCGCCGACAACGCCCGGGCCAACGCCCGCCGGCTGGCCTCGGCGATCACCCCGATCGTGATGGTCACCGCCTTCTGCGGCACCCTGCTCTTCCTCCAGAGCACCCTCAGCCACGTCACCGGCGAGCAGGTGCGCAGCGGCACCACCGCCGACCACGTGGTCGGGTCGGCCGGCCCCGGCCTGCCCGCCGGCACCGCCGGGCAGGCGGCCCGGGTGCCGGGCGTGGCGGCCGCCGTCGGCGTGCTGCGCACCGGCGCCGTCTACCGGGACGGCGACCAGCTGGTCGGCGCGACCGCCCTCGGCGTCAACGGCGACCCGGCCGGGCTGTCCCGGGTGCTCGACCTCGGGGTGAAGAGCGGCTCGCTGGCGGACCTCGGCCGCTCGGCCGACACCGTCGCCCTGGACGCGGCGCTCGCCGACGGCCTCGGCGTCAAGGTCGGCGACCGGGCCCCGCTCTGGCTCGGCGACGGCACCCAGGTGCGGCCGACGGTGGTCGCCACCTACGAGCGCGGTCTCGGCTTCGGCCAGGTGCTGCTGCCCCGGGCGGCGGTCGCGGAGCACGTCACCGCCGGCTACGACAGCCAGGTGCTGGTCGCGGACGCGCCGGGTGCCGACCGGGCCGCCGTCGCCGCCGGGCTGGCCGGGCTCACCGGCACCGGGGGCGTCACCGTCACCGACCGCGCCGGCTACGCGGCCCAGGTCGACCGGGACCAGGAGATCGGCCGCTGGGCGAACACGGTGATGGCCGGCGTGCTGGGCGGCTTCGCGGCGGTCACCGCCGCCAACACCCTGGTCATGACGGTGCTGGACCGGCGTCGCGAGGTCGCGCTGCTGCGGCTGGCCGGGACGACCCGGCGGCAGGTGCGCGGCATGATGCGCTGGGAGGCGCTGCTGGTCGCCGCGGCCGGCCTGGCGGTCGGCGGGGTGATCGCCTGGATCACGCTGGTGCCGATCACCCGGGGCATCGCCGGCGCCGCCCCGCACGTTCCGGCCGGCACCGCCCTGCCGCTGGCCGCCGGAGCCGTCCTGCTCTGCCTCGGCGCGACCGGGCTGCCGGCCCGCGCGCTGCTCCGCTCCCACCCGGTGGCGGCGGGCGGCGGCAAACAGTAGCGGACGGCGGTCCGGCGGCGGGAGCGGTCGTGGGCCCGGGGGCGACGGGGGTGTCGCCGGGCCCACGGCCGTCCGCGTTCCGGGGCGACCGGGAACGGCGGAGAGACGGCCGGGGGCGCCGGCGGAGAGACGGCGGAGGGACGGCCGGGGGCGCCGGCGGAGGGACGGCCGGGGGCGCCGGCGCACCGGCTCACCCGAACGAGTGAGAAGCGGGCTCCGGGCAGGCGCAATGGAGTGGCCTCCGGCGCCAACACCGCCTACGGGAGCTGATCGTGATGTCCGATCAGCTACGCTCGCCGCCGCGCCGCCCGGGGCAGAGCCCGCCTCGGGGGCGTTTGCCGTTCCCCGCCCCCGCCACCCGGCCGAGCAGAGAGAAGCCCACTCCATGAGCAGTCCTCCCGTGGCCCCCGCGCCCCGCCGGCCGCTGATCCTGCTGCGGGCGACCGCCACCGCCACGGCCGCGCTGGCCCTCGGGCAGACCGTGCTGGCGGGCAGCTTCCTCAACGGGCACTACGAGTCGCTCGCGCCGCACGAGGCCGGCGCGATGGCGCTGGCCGCCGCCGTGCTCGTCCACCTGGTGGTGGCGGCGCTGGTGGGCCGGTCCGGCCGGGGCCCGCGCCGCCCGCTGGTGACCGCGGCGCTGCTCACGTCCGGGGTGATCCTCCAGATCGGCTTCGGCTACGACCGCGCCCTGGGCCTGCACGTGGTGCTCGGCGCGCTGCTGCTCAGCGGGACCCTGTCCGCCGCGGCCGGCGCCTGGCGGCTGCCGCTGCCCGCCCGCAGCCCCGTGCCGGAGGCGCCGGACGGGCCCGACGGCCTCGACGGTCCGGACGGCCCCGACGGTCCGGACGGCGCGGGGCTGCTGCCCCGTCCGGGCGGGCCCGTGGAGGTGGCGCCGTGAACCGTCGCCGGTTCCTGGGGATCGGCGCGGCGGCGGTCGGCGCGGGCGCGCTGGGGGCCTTCGCCCTCCCCGCCGCCGCCCGGCTGCTCGGCGAGGGCCGCCCGGGCCTGCTGCTGACCAGCGGGCTGCAGCCACCGGAGGCGTTCCAGGTGCCGCTGCCGGTGCCGCCCGTCCTCCGTCCGCTGCGCAGCGACGCCGGCACGGACCACTACGAGATCGTCCAGCGGGTCGCCCGGCTGGAGATCCTGCCCGGCGTGAAGACCGAGGCCTGGACGTACGGCGGCAGCTGGCCCGGTCCGACCCTGGCCGTCCGGTCCGGCCGGCCGACCGTGGTGCGCCACCGCAACGAGCTGCCGGTGCCCTCGGTGGTCCACCTGCACGGCGGCCACACCCCCGCGGAGAGCGACGGCTACCCGACCGACCTGATCCTGCCCGTCCGGTCCGGCGGTGCGGGCGCCGACCGGGCGCCGACGGGAACGGAGTGGATGCGGGGGATGGCCGGCATGCCCGGCATGGACGACGCCGCGGACCTCCCGCTCGGCCGGACCACCGACGGCGACCGCACCTACACCTACCCGGGCCGGCAGCGCGCGGCCACGCTCTGGTACCACGACCACCGGATGGGCTTCACCGGCCCCGGCATCTGGCGCGGCCTGTCCGGCTTCCACCTGGTCCACGACGAGGAGGAGGACGCCCTGCCGCTGCCGCGCGGCGACCGCGACCTCCCGCTGATGCTCAGCGACCGCGCCTTCGAGGAGGACGGCTCCTTCCGCTACCCCGCCGTCGACCCCGACCTCGGCGTCCCCGGCGTCACCGGCGACTACGTGAACGGCGTGCTCGGCGACGTCATCCTGGTCAACGGCGCCCCCTGGCCGCGGCTGGCGGTGGACCGCGCGCGGTACCGGCTGCGCCTGCTGAACGCCTCCAACGCCCGCCTCTACCGCCTGGAGCTGGACCCGCAGCCCTCCGGCGGCGACGCGCTGGTCCAGATCGGCGGCGACGGCGGCCTGCTGGAGGCACCGGTCGCGCACGACGCCGTCGAGATCGCCCCGGCCGAGCGCTTCGACGTCGTGGTCGACTTCTCCCGCTTCGAGCCCGGCTCCTCCGTCCGCCTGATGAACCGGTTCGGCAGCGGGCGGACCACCGAGGTGATGCTCTTCGACGTGTCCTCCCGCACCGTCACCGACGACTCGACGGTGCCCGAGCGGCTCTCCGCGTTCGAACGGCTCGACCGGTCCGCCGCCGTCGCCACCCGCACCTTCGGGTTCCGCCGCAGTCGCAACAGCGGCGGCTGGACGATCAACCAACAGCCCTACCAACCGGGCCGGGTGCTCGCCCGGCCCGCCCTCGGCACCACCGAGGTCTGGCGGTTCTTCACCGACGTCCACCACCCCGTCCACCTCCACCTGGACCACTTCCAGGTGCTCTCCCGCAACCGCGCCGAGCCGGGCCCGTACGACGCCGGGTGGAAGGACACCGTCGACCTGCGGCCGGCCGAGGCGGTGGAGGTGCTGGTCCGCTTCACGGACTACCCGGGGGCGTACATGCTGCACTGCCACAACCTGGAGCACGAGGACATGGCGATGATGGCGGACTTCGTCGTGGAGTAGGCGGCGGGCCGCGCGCGCGACGGCCCCTCACCCGTTCGGCCGAAGGGGGCGGGCCCCCGCACGGCCCCCGGGGTCGTCGGTCCGCGCCCCGACGTGCCGCGGGGCCGAGGGTCGCCTAGCGTCGCGACCGAGGGCGCTCCGACGACCGGGGAACCGCGTCCGAGACCGAGGAGCCGCGCATGACCAGTCCCGCCGAACGCCGCCGGCGCGGCCGGGCCGCCCGCGACCGGGTCTCCCGCTCCGCCCACGGCCGCTGGATCCCCGCCGCGGACCGCCCCGACCCGGTCCGCGTCCTGGAACAGCAGGGCGCCGACCGGGTCGCCGAGCTGCTGCCGATCCGGTACGGGCGGATGGCCGACACCCCGTTCACCTTCCTGCGCGGCGCCGCAGCCGTCATGGCCGCCGACCTCGCGGCCGGCCCGGACACCGGTATCACCGTCCAACTCTGCGGCGACGCCCACCTGTTGAACTTCGGCGTGTACGCCTCGCCGGAGCGCGCACTGCTCTTCGACCTCAACGACTTCGACGAGACCTACCCCGGCCCGTTCGAGTGGGACGTCAAACGGCTCGCCGCCAGCGTGGCCGTCGCCGCCCGCGACAACGGGCACGACGAGGCGCGCGTCCGCCGGGCCGCGTTCAGCGCCGTCCAGGGCTACGCCACCGCGATCCGCCGGCTGGCCGGGATGGGCGAGCTCGACGTCTGGTACGCCCGGATCGACACCGAGGACGTGCTCCCGCTGATCCGCAAGCGCGGTCAGCGCGCGAAGGCCGAGGCCAATCTCGAACGCGCCCGCCGCCGCACCAGCATGCAGGCGTTCGGCAAGCTCACCGAGACCGCCGAGAACGGCCGGCGCCGGATCATCAGCGACCCGCCGCTGATCGAGCCGCTGCCGAGGAACGAACTCCGGCAGGTCGGCAAGGTCTTCAGCGACTACCGGGCCACCCTGGCCGAGGACCGCCGCGTCCTGCTCGACCGGTTCCGGTTCGTGGACGCGGCCCGCAAGGTGGTCGGCGTCGGCAGTGTCGGCACCCGGTGCTTCATCGTCCTGCTGGAGGGCCGCGACGACAACGACCCGCTCTTCCTCCAGATCAAGGAGGCCGGCCGCTCGGTGCTGGAGGACCACCTGCCCGCCCGACCGCAGGCCGAGGTGCCCGTCGCGCACGGCGGCCGCCGCGTGGTCACCGGCCAGCACCTGATGCAGGCCGCCAGCGACATCTTCCTCGGCTGGACCACCGGCACGGCCGGCCGCCACTTCTACGGCCGCCAACTGCGCGACATGAAGGGCTCGGCGGACGTCGCCGGCATGACCCCGGCCGTCCTGCGCGGCTACGCCGACCTCTGCGGCCGCGCGCTGGCCCGCGCCCACGCCCGCTCCGGCGACCGCCTCGCCATCACCGGCTACCTCGGCACCGCCGACACCTTCGCCGAGGCGATCGCCGACTTCGCCGTCCGCTACGCCGACCAGACGGTGACCGACCACGCGGCCCTGGTGGCCGCCATCGCCGACGGCACGGTGGCCGCGAAGAAGGGCGTCTGACGCGACATCCGCTCAGGCGGTGCCGGCGGCCGCCCGGCCCGCCCGCGACCAGGACGCGGGCGATCCCGGCGGCCCCCGTCCTGCCGGCGATCCCGGCGGCCACGCCCTGGCGGCGATCCCGGCCGGGGCCGGTGCCGCGACGACCCCGGGAAAAGGGTGTGGCCGTCCCGCGGCCGCAGCGGTTAGAACTGGCAGGTGGACTTTCCCCAGACGCTCCGCGAGCGCCGCACCCGCAGCCGGATCAGCCAACTCGACCTCGCCACCCGGGCCGGGACCACCCAGCGCCATCTCAGCTTCATCGAGTCCGGCCGCTCGGTGCCGGGGCGGGGCATGGTGGTCCGGCTCGCCGAGTCGCTGGACCTTCCGCTGCGCGAGCGCAACGAGCTCCTGCTGTCGGCCGGTTACGCCCCCGCCTATCCCGAGAGCCCGCTGGACGGGCCCGACCTCGCCCCGGTCCGGTCGGCCATCGACGACATCCTGGCCGGCCATCTGCCCTACCCCGCCGTGGTGGTGGACCGCCGGGGCGACGTGGTCGCCGCCAATGCCGGCCTCGACCTGATCACCGAGGGCGCCGCCCCCGGGCTGGTCGGCCCCGGCACCAACGCCTACCGCCTCGCCCTCCACCCCGACGGCATGGCCCCGCGCATCCTCAACTTCGCGGCCTGGGCCCGTCACATCGTCGAGCGGACCGCCCACCTGGGCGAGCTGCACCGGGAACTCGCCTCGTACGTACCGGACCTGGGGGAGCCCGGTGCCGATCACCTCGGCTTCGCCGTGCCGCTGCACCTGCGCAGCTCGCGCGGCGACCTCCACCTGATGACCACCGTCACCACCTTCGCCACCGCGGTCGACATCACGCTCGCGGAGCTGAAGCTGGAGGCCTTCCTGCCCGCGGACGAGGCGACCGCCGCCGCACTGCGGGCGGCGGGTGACGCCAGGTCGTAGCGCGCGGCCGCCCGGCCGCCCGCTGCCGGCCGGCGCGCCCCCTCAGGCCCCGGGGAACATGTAGTCGGTGGTGACCCGGTCCTCGTCGTCCAGCAGCAGGACCTCCGTCCCGCCGCCCACGGCCTCGCCACCGCCGACGGGGACCATCTCCCAGGTGAACCGGACGCAGTCGCGGAGCCGGACCGCGGTGTCCCGGGCGCGGAAGGTGAACTCCCCGGGCGCGACGAACTCATGGTAGCTGCGGGCGACCCGGGCCTCGATGGCGTCGTGCCCCGACGCCTCCAGGACGGTGTCCGCGAAGCCGAGTTCGGCGGCCCGGTCGCGGATCTCCACCGGAGGCTGGAGCAGGTGGACGCCGCCCTCCGCCCAGACCAGCTCGATGGCCTTGCGGCGCAGCGCCGGGTCGGGCTCGGTCCAGAGGGCGATGTAGCGGTCGGCGATCTCCTGGGCGGTGACGGCGGTCATGGTGCGCTCCTCGCGTTGTGTCGGCGGTGTGTCCGGACGGGAGCCATCCTGCGGGGGCGGGGTGAGGGCGACAATTCCCGGCGGGGAATGACCCGGTCGACCGGCGGGGGTGGCGGCCCGCCGACCGGCGGAACGCTGCCGGGCGGACACCCGCCGAAGGTCCGGGTCCGTCGACCGGCGAACCGTCAATGACCTTTGGAGTCAGGCGAGTTGACGCTCACTTGGTGCGGTCTTCACCGTTTGCATGTCTTCGACAAGCTTATTCCTCGTCAGTAACATGACGGTGGGCGCGGCCGTTCGAGCCGCTGCCGAACCCACTGGTCCCGGGCGGTCGCGTGCGCGGCCGCCGCCGGTTCGAAAGAGTCCTGTTGAAGAGTCCCCTCGGCACGGCGGTCCGCCCTGCCCTCGTATCGCTGTTGCTGCTCGGCGTCGCTGCGTGCGGCCCGACGTCCGGCGCGCAGCAGGCCTCCCCGATCACCGTGGCCGGCGCGACGGACGGCGCGGCCGCCACGGCCTCCGCCACCGCCGCGGCGGGCCCGGCCAAGGCGCGGCCCTCCGGTGCGCCGCACGCCCCCGCGCCGAGCACGACCGCCGCGGCCGCCTCGCCGTCCCCCGGCGCCGCCGGGCGTCCGGTGGCCGGCACCCTGCCGGTCGCGCCCGCCCAGCCGGGCGCGCAGCAGGCCGCCATCGGCACGCCGGGCAAGGACGGCGCGGCCGTCGCCCCGGAGGCGAAGAACCTCCAGCTGACCGCGTACGACCCGGCCGCCGGTACGGCCGTCCTGTCGGCCGCCGCGCCGTCCGCGCCCACGGCGCCGTCCGCGCCCACGGCGCCGTCCGCGCCCGCCGCCACGACGCCCGCCGCCACGCCGTCGGCCACCGCCGCGGCGACCCCCGGCGCAGCGGCCACCCCGGCCGACGCCGTCAAGCCCGGCCAGCTCCTCGCCAGCCCGCCGACCGCGGCCGCGCCGCAGGGCGCGCTGGTCGCGGTGACGGGCGTCAAGTCGGCGGGCGGCGGCGCCGTCACCGTGGCGACCCGCCCGGCGACCCTCTCCGAGCTGCTCGGCAACAGCGAGGCGGACGGCGAGGTCCCCGTGGACCCGCAGGGGATCAAGGTGACGCCGCTGGTCAAGGACCTCAAGGCGACCGTCTCCCGGGAGAACGGCACCACGAAGGCCGACGCCTCCGGCACCCTGGAGGTCGACGTCAAGGCGCCGATCCCGCTCCCCGAGGGCCTGAGCGCCGACGCCTCCGCCGCGCTCCAGCTGCACCCCGCCCTGCACTTCGCCTACCACGGCGCCGGCGTCGGCAGCCCGCGCACCGCGTCGATCGGCTTCGACCTGGGCGCGCACGCCCAGTGGAAGGTCAGCGGGGACCTCGCGCGCAGCACCGGCTCCGCGCCGATCCGGCTGCCCTTCGCCAAGCTGCAGGCCAGCCCGGTCATCACCGTCGCCGGCCTGCCGATCGTGGTGAACCTCGGCCTGACCTGCTACCTGGAGATCGGCGCCGACGGCAAGATCCACGTCGAGGCCGAGCAGGAGGTCACCGGCACCTGGGCCGTCCACGCCGACTACACCGGCGGCCGCGGCTGGACCTCGTCCACCGACGCGGCCGACACCAAGGTCTCCCCGGTGCACGTGCGCCTCTCCGGCAAGGCGGCCGCCCGCGCGGCCCTCGCCGCCGAGGTCAGCGTCGGCCTCTACGACACGGTCGGCGTCGAGGCCACCGTCGCCCCCTACCTGAAGGCCCAGGCGGACGGCTCGCTGGCGGTCGACGTCCCGGGCGGTTCGCCGCAGCTGCAGGGCAGTTGGGCGCTGCTGGGCGGCGTCGACCTGAACGGCGCGCTCACCGCGCACCTGAAGGTCTTCGGCACCCCGATCATCGAGGGCAAGCTGCCGCTGCCGGCGTTCCACCGCGAGTGGCCGCTGCTGTCCGGCGCGCTCCCCTCGGCGAGCCCGAAGAGCTGACCGCGGGAGCCGAGGCGCTCCGACGTACGCCCTGCCCCGGTCCTCGCACCGGGGCAGGGCGCGTTCCGCGCCGGTCAGTCCTCCGAGCGGCGGGCCCGCTGGGTCTCGCGGACGACCGCCCAGGCGTCCGCCACCGGGCCGACGTGCCCGAGCTTGTCGGGGTTGAGCACCGTGCGGATCGTCCGGATCCGGCCGTCGAGGATGTCGAACGCCCAGGTGTTGATCACCTTGCCGTCCCGGTCGCGGAAGATCGCGCCCGGCTGGCCGTTCACCTCGTGCGGCTCCACGAAGCCGCCGATCCGGGCGAACGGCGCGCCGAGCACGCCGAGCAGCCGGGCCACGTTGTCGGCGCCGCTGACGCCCTTGCCCCACTGCGGGGCCTTGCCCCCGCCGTCGCCGACCAGCTGGACGTCGGCGGCGAGCAGCTCCCGCAGCCCGTGGACGTCCCCCTCCCGGAACGCCGCGAAGAACCGCTCGGCGAGCTCCTCCCGCTCCCTCCGATCGGCCTCGAACCGCGGCCGGCCGTCGTCCATGTGCCGGCGCGCCCGCACGGCGAGCTGACGGCACGCCGCCTCCGAACGCCCCACCGCCGAGGCGACCTCCGGGAACCCGAACCCGAACACCTCCCGCAGCACGAACACCGCCCGCTCCAGCGGGGACAGCCGCTCCAACAGCAGCAACGCCGCCATCGACAGCGAGTCGGCCAGCTCCGCCGAGCGCTCCGGGTCCTCGTACGGGTCGGCCAGCAGCGGCTCGGGGAACCACGGCCCGACGTACTCCTCCCGCCGGACGCGGGCCGACCGCAGCACGTCGATCGAGATCCGGGTGACCACGGCCGACAGGAACGCCTTCGGCGAGGCGGGCGCCGTCCCGGACAGCTCGTAGCGCAGCCAGGTCTCCTGGACGGCGTCCTCGGCCTCGCCCACGCTGCCGAGGATCCGGTACGCGATCGAGAACAGCAGCGGCCGCAGCTCCTCGAACTCCTCCGTCTCGGTCACGGTCACGCCAGCCCCTCCCGGAAGCCCTGCCGCCACGACGGGTGGCGCAGCCGCCGGCCGAGCTCCCGCTCGGCCCTGGCGTCGGAGGAGCCGCGCCCCTCGGTCATCCTCACCACCGCCTGGTCGCCGGCCGGCAGCCGGGCCGGCCGGACGGGGATCCGCAGCGGCGGCCTCGCCCCCGCGCACGCGGGGATCGCGCTCGTCCGGTGCACGAGCACGTCCGGCCGGGCCCCGGCCACCGCCCCGCCGGCCGACTCCGCGTCCGGCCCCCTCCTCACGACCCCGTCGGCGCCGAGGCCCCGCGGCGGGCCCAGCCCGGCCGCGCTCGGCGTCGTCGCCGTCACCCGGTGATCCCGCGCCACGACCTGCGGCACCAGCCGCCGCCCCGGCACCCCGGAGCCGCCCGCCACGAACACCCGCATGATCATCACCTTCCCCAGCCGGAGGTCCGTGACCTCCTCCGACACCCGAGACGACGCAGCCCGCCCGGTTGTGACATCGGGCGGGCCGTGACGTGGGCGCAGACGGCGGGCGGTGTCGCCACCGGCGTGCGGGTCCGGCGGCCACGAGGCGACGTGGGCGGTGCCGGGTACGACGGGACGGGTCACGAGGTCCGCCATCGGGGTCGAGCCGGCCGATCGCGCTGCCGAGGTGCTCGGTGCACCAGATCCCGCGGTCCGCACCGGCGGCCACGCCGTACGGCAGGCCGGCGGTGCTGGGGGGCGGGAACCCGGTGCACGGGAGCGGAACCCCTCGGCCGGGGACGCGGGCTCGGCCCGGCCCCGCCGTCATCCGGCTGCCGCCGGGTCCTGGGACGCCGCCGGGCAGCCCGCCTTGGGCCACGCCCGCGGCCGGACGCCGGCCCTGTGACAGCCGGCCCCGCCGGACCGGCCCTGCCCTAGGATCCGGCCCCCGGGACCCCGCCCCGCGCCGCGCCAGGCGGCTCCGGACGGCCGAGAGCGCGGAGCAGGACGTCACCGTCCCGGCTCTCGCAGCGGAGGCCGCCCGAGGGGAAGTCCAGTTCGATCGCGATCCGGCCGGTCATCGGTTCGAACTCCTCGCGCGCACCGCGGACCGGCTCGCCGAGGTGGCGGGCGAACGGCGCCAGGTGGTCGCCCGGCTCGACCTCGATGAGGCCCCACTCGTCCATGTCGTACCCCTCGTACGGCGCGGACGCCTCTACGACGAGGCACCAGTCCGTGCCGCTCGACACGCGGGTGGAGCCGCCGGAGTCGTCGACGAGCCACACGTCGACCGGTACCGGGTCGCGCCGCCCCTCGTACACGTGCCAGGCCGCGACCACGCCCGTCAGCCGCCGGCCGACCAGGGCGGCCGGGTCGAGACCGGGTCCGTGGGCGCGGCAGGGGCGCGGGGGAGTGTCCATCGGGGGGCTGTCCATCGGGGGACGGTATCCGCACCGGAAGTCGACCGGTCCGACTTTTCGTGCGGGGGCGTCAGCTCATCGTCCAGACGTAGGGGTCGTGCGGCACGGGCTCGGCCACGGGCGCCTGCGGGAGACCGGCGAGGAGGGCGAGCGCCTCGGTCACCTCGGCGGCGGTGACGCGCCGGGCCGGCACCTGCTCGGCGGTGGTCCGACGGTGCAGGGCGAGGGCGGCGGACCAGTGCTCGATCCGCTCTTCGTAGTGGCTTTCCAGTTGGCCGTCCTGTGACGCCCGGGCGGAGTCCGCATGACGCCGGCTCTGGGCGATCCGCTCTTCGTACTCCTCCGCCACCGGGTCGACCTGCGCGTCGGCCCGGCGCGCCCCCGCCACCGCGCTCGCCTGGTCGAGCAGGTCGATCGCCGAGCCCGGCAGGGCCTGGCCGGGCAGGCGTTCCCGCGCGAGCTCGACCGAGGCCCGGAGCGCCTCGTCCGCGATCACCACGCCGTGGTGCCGCTCCAGCCGGGGACGGGCCTGCACGAGGACCTCCTGCAGTTCGCCGTCCGGGAGTTCGGCGATCTCGAGCCGCTGGAGCAGCAGGTCGAGGCCCGGGTCGGGGTCCCGGCGGCGGTACTCCGCCGTGGTGCAGGCCGCGATGACGGCGACCCCGGGGGTGCCGAGGAGGGGCCGGAAGAACGCCAGCGCCGCGGCCCGGCCATTGGCCGCGTGCAGGACGGTGAACGCATGGTTGAGGAAGAGGATGACGCCTTCACCGCGTTGAACCTCGCGGAGCAGGCCGGACATCAACGCGGCGAAGCGTCCTTGGTGTTGGGGATCGGTGAACAGGATGCCGGCGTCGAGCGAGCGGATGCTTCGGCCGGCGAGCGTCGCCGGTGCGTTGCCGGCGGCGATGGCGTGTGCCAGGGCGGAGACCACGCTGGCCTTCCCCACCCCGGGATCGCCGACCAGCAGCGGGACGTTCCGCCGATGACGGGAGAGGACCCGGGCTATCCGCTCGATCTCGTCCGTCCGGCCGATCACCGGGGCGAGTTCATGGGCACCCGCCTCCCGGCCGAGGTCGCGGGTGCACCCGTCCAGCAGCGGTGTGAGGCTGGGCGGGGAGATGATCGGCGGCGGACCGGTCAGGACGGCCGTCACCCTCTCTCGTGTCCGGTCGAGGTCGGCGCCGGCCTGGATGAGGATCCGGGCAGCCAGGCCGTAGTGCTCACGGATCAGGCCCAGCAGCAAGTGCTCCGTGCCGATGTAGTTGTGGTTGAGGAGCAGCGCCTCGCGGAGCGCCATCTCCAGGACCTTCTTCGCGGGGGTCGTGAAGGGAATGTGCTCCGTCGGAGACGGCTCGCGGCCTTGCGGGTTGTGCTCCGCGACCTGACGGCGCACGGCTTCCAGCGAGATGCCCAGGGCCTCCAAGGTCCTCACGCCCGAGCTGCCCTGCTGGTGGGTCAGTCCCAGAAGAAGGTGTTCCGTGTCGATGGCCTGGTGGCAGCGCATCCGGGCTTCCTCCTGGGCCAGGACGATGATCTGCCGTGCATGGTCGGTGAACCTCTCAAACACCGTGTCCGCCCTCCAACTTCGCCAGGTCTGCGCGGGCCCGTTGGGTGTGCTCGTGATCCGCGCTCAGCACGCGCTCCCGCTCCGCCACCAACTGCCGTAGCAGCGCCGCCGTTTCCTCCGCCTCTCCGGTGAGGGCCAGGTTGCGGGCGAGGAGGTGCCGGGTGCGCAGGGTGTGCGGATGCTCGGCGCCCAGGACACGGCTGCGGTCGGCGAGCAGGACGCGCAGCATGCTGACCGCCTCCTCCCGGTGGCCGGCTTCGCCGAGGTTGACGGCGAGGAACTGCCGGCTGCGCAGGGTGTCCTCGTGGTCGGGGCCGAGTAGGCGTAGGTGGTCTGCGAGGACGTGCCACAGCAGGCGCGCCGCCTCGGCCGGGTCGCCGGCGCCGCCGAGGCTGTGCGCGTGGGACTGCCGGCCGCGCAGGGTGTCCTCGTGTTCGGCGCCGAGGATCCGGGTCTGCTCCTCCACGACGCTCCGCAGATCCTCCGAAGCGCCCTTCCAGTCGCCGGACTTGCCCTGGGCGACGGCCGCGGCGAGTCGCCTCAGCAGCTCCGGCCCGGCCACCGCGGCATAGGCCCGGTTGACGCCGAGGGCGATCCGACTGGCTGTTCGGGTGGCGCGGTTAAGCGGCAGCGGTAGGCCTTCGGCGGTCATCGTGGCGGCGAGCTGTTGGTACAGGTCGTCCACGGTGAGGAGTTCGGGCCCGCCGGCCACGCCCTCCCGCAGCAGCCGGATCAGCCGTCCGGAGAAGGCGGTGTGGTCCTCGCCGGGGAGCGACAGCGCGACCTGGTCGCGCTGGGCCGAGGTGAGGACGTACGTCCCCTCCACCGCCAGCTGGTTGAGCCGCTCACCCTCGCCGCCGGCCATCGCGTCGGTGACGACCCGGCCGGAGAAGCAGCAGTCCAGGACGATGAGCTTGGCGGCGGCGCGGCTGTCGAGCACGGCGCTGCGCAACTTGTCGTACTCCAGGGAGCTGAACTCCGGCGCCTCGAACTCGCTGTCCGGCAGGGCCAGGTAGAGGTCGTGGCGGCGGCCGGCGACCAGCCCGTGCCCGGCGTAGTAGACGAGCAGCAGGTCCTCGGCCTCCTTGGCGGCCGCGCGAACCCGCTGGCCGACGGTCCGGAGGTCACCGTCGTCCAGCACCACCGTGCAGTGTTCGCCGGGAACGAGTCCGTGCGACGGGTCGGTGAACACGCCCGCGAGGTCGGTGATCGTCCGCCGGACCGCATCGAGGTCGGGCAATCGGGGATCGCTGTACGTGCCGGCGCCGATCAGGACGATCCGGGACCGCCGGGGATCCGGAAGGCGCACGTCACTCCTGCTCGGACGCGCTGCCGTCCAGGACGTGGCGCAGGATGGCCGCCACGTCCTCGCCGCGCACCCGTTTGGCGTCGAGCTCCACCGTCTCCCCGCCGGGTCGGCGGATCTTCAACCGGACGTCGCTGCGCCGGGGCTGGGCGAACCAGGTGCGCAGCGAGGCGGCCAGCACCGTGAGGGCGCCGCCGGCCCCGGCGGCCACCGTCACCAGGTCGGCCACCGAGCCGAGTTCGCCCGGAGCGGGCTTGGCGCCGGTCAGGGTGACGCCGGCGAGGCCCGGTTCCCCCCGGAGCCAGTCGGCGAGCGACTCGGCCTCGGCCGCGGTCCGTTCGCCGGTCACCGCGATGTGCACGTCCACAGCGCCCCCCAATTGGCCTGCAGATGAACGAAGTCGAGGCCGGAGTCTACTGACACCGGGACGGTTCGGGTGCCACGACACGGAAGGAGGGCGCATCCGTTGTGCCACCACCGGGGTGGGCCGGCCCACCCCGGTGGTGACGGCTCAGCCCGGGGGGACCAGCAGCCGGAGCGACCGGGGCACGACCGACACCTCGACCGGCAGGGCGGACATGAACTCGCCGTCCGCGTAGGCCGTGATGCCCGCCGACTCGATCCGCAGCGAGGTGGTGCGGTGGGTCGTGACCTCCGGTCGTCGCACATGCGTCCCCTTGAACAGGGTGGGGAAGAAGCGGGCGATCCGCAGCCGGGGCATGGCGTCGACCAGGGTGAGGTCGAGCAGGCCGTCGGCGGGATCGGCGGTGGGGCAGATGAGCATGCCGCCGCCGTAGCTGCCGGTGTTGCCGACGGCGGCGAGCGTGAGGTCGCGTTCGATCACCGTCCCGTCGGCGAGGGTGATCCGGAACGGCAGCGGGCGGAGGTTGGCGAACTCGACTAGGATGGCGAGGTTGTAGCGCATCCGGCCGCGCGGCCAGCGGAGCCGGTTGGTGCGGTCGCTGACCAGGGAGTCGAAGCCGCTGGCGAGGACCGAGCCGAACCAGCGGGACGTTCCGTCGGCGGCCGTCACCCGCCCGAGGTCCACGGCGCGGGTGTGCCCGGCGGCGATCACCTCGGCCGCGGCCTCGGGGGTGTCGCGCGGCAGGCCGTACGCGCGGGCGTGGTCGTTGCCGGTGCCGGCGGGGACGACGCCGAGCGGCACGTCGGTGCCGGCGGTCGCCTGGAGGCCGAGGTTGATCATGCCGTCCCCGCCGACCACCACCAGGGCGTCAACCGAACCGGAGGCCACGGCGGCGCGGGCGAGGAGGTGGGACTCCTCCGGCGAGGCGCCCTGCTGCTCGTCGACCTCGACGCCCAGCGCGCGCAGCCGCGCGGCTGCGCGGCGGGCCGCCGGTGCGGCGTGGCCGGCGGCCGCGGCCGGGTTGGTGAGCAGGACGACCCGGCGCACGCCGCGTCTCGCGCCGGTCATGGGATCAGCTTGCCGGGGTTGAGGATGCCCGCCGGGTCGAGTTCGGCCTTGACCGCGCGCAGGATGCGCACGCCCAACTCGCCGATCTCGTCGGTCATCCACGGCCGGTGGTCGGCCCCGACGGCGTGGTGGTGGGTGATCGTGCCGCCGTTGGCGAGGATGGCGTCCCCGGCGGCGCGCTTGGCGGCGGCCCACCGGGTGAGCGGGTCCTCGCCGAGGGCGGCGACCACGGTGAAGTAGAGCGAGGCGCCGGTCGGGTAGACGTGCGAGACGTGGCAGAGCACGAGCGCGCCGGGCAGCGCCTCGGTCAGCGCGGTGGTGACGGCGAAGCGCAGGTCGGCGAGCCGGCGCCAGTCGGTGGCGGTTTCGAGGGTTTCGCAGAGCGCGCCGGCGGCGAGCAGCGAGTCCCGCAGGTAGGGGGCGCTGAACCGGCCGTGCTCCCAGGCCCGGGCGGGAGCCTCGCCGAGCGAGGTGCCGCCGGCCGCCAGCAGGGCGGCGCGGGTCGACTGGTGCCGGGCGGCGACCTGTTCGGCGCCGCCCTCGAAGACGGTGACCGCCAGGCAGCCGGTGACGGCCGGCTCGCCGCCGATCTTCTCCGTCATCGCCAGGTTGACCATCGTCTCGGCCTCGTCGGAGAGCCGGATGACGGTCGGTCCGGTGCCCTGCTGCTCGACCGCGCGCAGGGCGGCCGCGCCGGTGCCGAAGTCCGGGAACGACCACGCCTCGTAGGCCTTGACGGCCGGCACCGGGTGCACGCGCACCCGGACGGCGGTGATCACGCCGAGTGTGCCCTCCGAGCCGAGGAACAGCTCGCGCAGGTCGGGGCCGGCGGCGGAGGCGGGGGCGCGGCCGAGGTCGAGCACGCCCGCGGGGGTGACGACGCGCAGGCCGCGCACCATCTCGTCGAAGCGCCCGTGGCCGGCCGAGTCCTGACCGGAGGAGCGGGTGGCCGCGAAGCCGCCGATGGTGGCGAAGCGGAAGCTCTGCGGGTAGTGGCCGAGTTCGAAGCCGTGCCCGGCGAGCAGGGACTCGGCCGCGGGCCCGGTCAGGCCGGCGCCGAGGACGGCCTCGCCGGAGGTCTCGTCCAGGCCGAGCAGCTGGTCGAAGCGGCGCAGGTCGAGCGAGATCACGGCGGCGAAGGTGCCGCGCTCCGGGTCCAGGCCGCCGACGACGCTGGTGCCGCCGCCGAACGGGACGACGGCGATCCGGCGTTCGGCGCAGAGCGCGAGCAGGGCGGCGATCTCGTCCTCGGTGCCGGGCAGCACGACGGCGTCCGGCGCGTCCTGCGGCTCGCGGCTGCGGCGGCGCAGCAGGTCGGGGGTGGACTTGCCGCCGGCCCGGGGGAGGCGGTCCGCGTCGGCGGCGCTCACGTGGGCGTGGCCGACGACGGCGGCGAGGGCCTTGAGGTCCGCCTCGGTGAGGGCCGAGGGCCGCAGGACGACCTCGTCGGCGGAGGGGCCGGGGGCCGCGTCGCCGGTGACGCCGAGGGCGGCGGCCAGCAGCCCCTTGATCTCGGCGGACAGCTCCTTGGCGAGGGCCGGGTCGCCCCAGGCGTCCCACTTCATCGGGGGGAGCGGCAACGCGGCTCCGGCCGGTCCCGCTTGCGTCTCAGGTGCCATGCGTTACAGTTTCACACATCATGTCAAGTAGTAACGCGAGCCCAGACGGCCCCGGGGGCGCCCCGGAGCCCCGCAGCACCGACGACGCGATCCTCGACGCCGCCGCCGAGCTGATCGTCCACCTCGGCGTGCGCCGGACCCAGCTGGCCGAGATCGCCCGCCGCGCCGGGGTCAGCCGCCCGACCGTCTACCGGCGCTGGCCGGACGTGCGGGCGGTGATCGGGGCGCTGCTCACCCGCGAGATCCGCGCGACCCAGGAGACGGTCACCCTCACCGGCGAGGACCGGGCGGCCTTCGTGGACGGGGTCGTCGAGGTCGCCGTCCGGCTGCGCGACCACCCGGTGCTCGGCGCGCTGCTGCGCTCGGCCGACTCCGACACGCTCTTCGAGTACGTGGTGGAGCGGCTCGGCACCAGCCAGCGCGGCCTGCTGGAGGCGCTGCGCGCCGGCATCGAGCAGGGGCAGGCGCACGGCTCGATCCGGGCCGGCGAGCCGGTCGAGCTGGCGGCGATGGTGCTCCTGATCGCCCAGTCCACGGTCCAGTCGCACCGGATGGTCGCCGCGCTGCTGCCGGAGGCGGCCTGGCGGCGCGAACTCGCCCGGGCGCTGGACGGATACCTCGCGCCGTGAGCCGGGCCGGGGGCGGGGCCGTGCGCCGGGCCGGGGCCGGGGGCGGGGGCGGGCGCGAGACCGTGACCCGGGCCGGGGGCGAGACCGTGAGCCGGGGTGGGGACGGGGACGAGACCGGGGGCGCGGCGGCAGCGGGTCTCCCCGGCGTGGCAGACGGCGGCAACAGCAACGGAGGCAGCAGATGACCAGCAAGCCCGGGCCCTTCGCCGGAACCACCCGACTCACCGCCCGGCGCCGGGAGTTGGGGCTCGACCTGCTGGCGTCCGGCCCGGCCGTCGACCTACTGGTGATCGGCGGCGGGGTGACCGGCGCCGGCGTCGCCCTGGACGCGGCCGCGCGCGGACTCTCCACCGTCCTGGTGGAGGCCCGCGACCTCGCCTTCGGCACCAGCCGCTGGAGCTCCAAGCTGGTCCACGGCGGCTTGCGCTACCTCGCCTCCGGGCGGATCGGCGTGGCCCGGGAGAGCGCGCTCGAACGCGGCGTGCTGATGACCCGCACCGCCCCGCACCTGGTCCGCCCGCTGCCCCAACTCGTCCCGCTGCTCCCGGGGTTGCTGCGCCGCGGGCAAGCCTCCCTGGTGCGCGCCGGCTTCGTCGCGGGCGACGCGCTGCGGCTGAGCGCGGGCACCCCGGGCACGCTGCTGCCCCGGGTCCGCCGGGTGGACGCCGAGCGGACCAGGGCGCTGGTGCCCGGCGTCCGGACGGCCGGCCTGGCCGGCGCGCTGGTCGCGCACGACGGCCAACTCGTCGACGACGCGCGGCTGGTGGTCGCACTCGCCCGGACGGCGGCGCAGTACGGCGCGACCGTGCTGACCAGGGTCCGGGCGGAGCGGGTCACCGGCACCTCGGCGCGGCTGACCGACGACCGCACCGGCGAGTCCCTCACCCTCACCGCCCGCGCGGTGGTCAACGCCACCGGCGTCTGGGCGGGCGAGGTGGACCCGTCGATCCGGCTGCGGCCCAGCCGCGGCACCCACCTGGTGGTGGACGCGGCCGCGCTCGGCCGGCCGACCGCCGCGCTCACCGTGCCCGTGCCCGGCTCCACCAGCCGCTTCGTCTTCGCGCTGCCGCAGCAGCTCGGCCGGGTCGCGATCGGTCTGACCGACGAGGACGCGCCCGGCCCGGTCCCGGACGAGCCGCAGCCCACCGAGGGGGAGCTGACGTTCCTCCTCGACACCGTCAACGCCGCCCTGCAGACCGCGCTGACCAGGGCCGACGTGCGCGGTGCGTACGCCGGGCTGCGGCCGCTGATCGACACCGGCGACGGCGCCACCGCCGACCTCTCCCGGCAGCACGCGGTACTGGAGTCCCCGTCCGGCGTGATCACGGTGGTCGGCGGCAAGCTCACCACCTACCGGCGGATGGCCGAGGACGCGGTGGACACCGCCGTCCGGCTGCGCGGCCTGCCCGCCCGCGCCTGCTGGACGGCCCGCCTGCCGCTGGTCGGCGCCCCCGCCCACCGCGACAGCAGGCCGGCGCCCGACGGCGCGGTGCCCGCCTCCCTGCTCGCCCGGCACGGCGGCGCGGCCCGCGAGGTGCTGGCGGCCGTGCCGGAGGGCCCGACCGGCCCGACCGGCCCGACCGGTCTGGCCGATCCGGCCGGTCCGGTGGCGGACGGGATCGACGTCACCCGGGCCGAGATCGCCTACGCCGTCACGCACGAGGGCGCCCTGGACGCCGAGGACGTCCTCCACCGCCGCACCAGGATCGGTCTGGTGGCGGGGGACGCCGAACGGGCCCGGGCGGCGGTCGAGGAGATCGTCGCGGAGGCGCTGGCGGGTGATCGGCGGCCCTGAGCGCCGCGGGCGGGGCGGCCGTGCTCGGCGGTCGACGTGCTCGGCGGTCGACGTGCTCAGCGGTCGACGTGCTCAGCGGTCGACGTGCTCCGGCATCGGGCGGACGGCACCGGCCAACTCCAGCACGCAGGCGAGCGGGTGTCCCGGCGCGCCCGTGCGTTCCAGGCGGACCGAGAGCGGCAGCGGCGGTTCCTCGGCGAGCTGCCCGGCCAGGGTGAGCGGGTACTCGCCGTGGCCGTGGACGCGGTGGAACGCGCACTCCCTGCCGTCCACCAGCAGCTCGGTCTCGGTGATCCAGCCCGAGCGGACGTTCACGGCGACGGAGTGGCCGTCCTGGTCGAGGCGGAAGCTGTACCGACGGCGCATGGGACCTCCCGGAGACCCCCGCGGAACCACGGCCAGTCTACGACCGGGCTCACTCCGCCGCTGGTCAGGCCGCTGCCGGCCCCGGTAGCGTGAGTCCGCGCACCGGCCGGTCGCGGAGCACAGGGGGATTGCCATGCGGGTCGACAGGGAGCTCTGCGGGACCACCCGGCATGTGGTCGTCCGGTCCGAGCCGGAGGGCGGCGGCCCGAACCCGGTGGGCTGGTGGGAGACGCTGAAGGCCGCGGGCCTCGGTGCGGCGGTCATGGCGGGGCTGACCGGGGTCTTCTTCGTCCTGGCCGGCCCGGAGCCCGTCGGGTGGCTGGCCGGCGGCTCGGCGGGCCTGCTGGCGGTCTGTGCCGCGGTCTTCGCGGCCCTCGGGCACACGGCCGGGTGCGTGGCGAAGAAGGCGTTGGTCGCGGTCTTCGCCTTCTGGGAGAACGCCTTCTGACGGGGCCGGTCGGGGCCGCCCGGCCGTCGCGCCCCCGACCGAACACCGGCGTGCGCGATCCCGCTTACGCGATGCGGCTCACGCCAGCAGGTTCGCGCCATGCGGCTCAGGCCAGCCGGCCGCCGCCGTCCACGTGCAGGACGGTGCCCGTGACGAACGGGCTGCCCATCGCGAACAGGACGGCCCGGACCAGGTCGTCCGTCGTCCCCACCCGGCGGGCCGGGTTCTTCTCGGCGACCGCCCGCAGGAACGGCTCCTTGTCGGTGCCCATGCGGTCCCAGGAGCCGCTGTCCACGATGCCCGGCGAGACGGCGTTCACCCGGACCGGCGCGATCTCCACCGCGAGCGCCTGCACCAGGAAGGCGAGCGCGCCGTTGGTGGTGGCCATCACCGTGCGGGCGGGGGCCGGGCGCCAGGCGGCGACGCCGGAGAAGAAGGTGAACGAGGCGCCGTGCGGCCCGTCGGTGGCGGCCTGGCCGGCCAGGTGCTTGGCGAGCAGCAGCGGACCGTACACCTTGGCGGCGAACGCCCGCTGGACGTCGGCGAGTTCGAGCTCGGCGAGCGGGCCGTTGGCGGGCATCGCGGCGGTCGACACGAGGTGGTCGAAGCGGCCGGTGGCGGCGGCCAGGGCGGCGATCGACGCCTCGTCGGCGAGGTCCACCGGGACGACCTCGGCCGGGCCGGCCAGCTCACCGGCCGTCCACTCCAGCTTGCGCGGGTCGGGCCCGGCCAGGACCAGCTCGGCGCCCGCGGCGGAGGCGGCCTGGGCGAGCGCGCGGCCGGTGTGCGAACCGGCGCCGACCACGACGACGCGGCGGCCGGCCAGCTCGGTGGCGGCGGAGGGGACGACGGGGGAGGCGGAGGGGGAGGTGGTGGTCATGGAGGGCTCCGGAACGGGAGGGGATGTCATCGGAACCCACCCTCCGCCGACCAGCGGTGATGAGTCCAAGGCTTGTTTTCTCGCTATCCCATAAACTCCCTTCATGACCACGCTCCGACAGCTCGAGTACCTGGTGACCGTCGTCGACACCGGCTCCTTCACCCGCGCCGCCGAGCTCCTGCACGTCACCCAGCCCGCTCTCTCGCACCAGGTGCGGGCGCTGGAGAAGGCCGTCGGCGGCACCCTGCTGGAGCGGCTGCCGCGCGCCGTCCGGCTGACGCCGATGGGGCGGGCCGTCCTCCCGCACGCCCGCGCGGCGCTCGCCGACGCCGAGCGCCTGCGCACCGCGGCGCGCCTGGCCGCCGGGCTGGACGGCGGCGAGCTGGAGCTGGCCACCGTCTACTCGATCAGCCTGGGGATCCTGCCGCCCGTGCTGCGCGCCTGGCGCCGGCTCCACCCGCAGGTGCGGATCCGGCTGCGCGAGTACGCGCACAACGACGAGCTGCGCGCCGCGATGGCGGCCGGCCAGGCGGACGTCGCGGTCGGCACGCCGCCGGCCGACTGGGAGGGGCCGATCCGGGAGCTGGGCGTCGAGGAGTTCCTCCTCGCACTGCCCGCCGACCTGTCCGCCGACCCGAGTGTGATGGATCGTCAGTCCGTGCCGCTGGCCGACCTGTCCGGGCGCGACTGGGTGCACTACGCGCCCGGCAACGGCCTCGCCGACCTGCTCGACCGGGCCTGCGCGGAGGCCGGCTTCCGGCCGCGCGCCGCCGTGCGGACCGAGCAGACGGCGGCCGCGCCGCTGCTCGCCGCCGCCGGACTGGGGCCCGCCCTGGTGCCGGCCAACCTCGTCCCGCCGGGCTTCGACGGGCTCGTCCGCCGGCCCGAACCGCCGGTCCGGCGCCCGCTGGTCGCGTACACCCGGACCAGGCCGGACCCGCTCACCGCGGCCTTCGTCGACCTGCTGGCCCGGCAGGCCTGCCTGCTCCCGCCGCACGTCACCGCGCTGCTGCGCGGAGCCGCCGCCGGCGGCGCCGACGGTGTCGCCGCGGGCGGTGGTGCCGTGATGCCGTGATGCCGTGATGCCTTGGTGCCGTGATGCCGGGATGATGTGGCGCCGTCAGGGCGCGATGGCGCGATAGTGACGCGGCGGCGGCCGCGCGGGGTTGCGGTGGCGGGGGCCGGGAACCAATCCGGGTGGATTCGCGTGATCTCTACAGTGTTGTAGATTCTCCGGCAGGGAGAGCGACCGAGGAGGGGCATCGTGGGTGTTTCGCTGGCCAAGGGTGGCAACGTCTCGCTGACCAAGGAGGCGCCGGGGCTGACCGCCGTCATCGTGGGGCTCGGCTGGGACGTGCGCACCACCACCGGGGCCGACTACGACCTGGACGCCAGCGCGCTGCTCTGCGACGCGCTCGGCAAGGTCGTCTCGGACCAGCATTTCGTGTTCTTCAACAACCTGCGCAGCCCCGAGGGCTCGGTCGAGCACAGCGGCGACAACCTCACCGGCGGCGGCGACGGCGACGACGAGCAGATCAAGGTCGACCTGTCCGCCGTGCCGGCCGACGTGGCGAAGGTGG
Source organism: Kitasatospora sp. NPDC127111 (assembly GCF_042677465.1). Classification (NCBI taxonomy): domain Bacteria; kingdom Bacillati; phylum Actinomycetota; class Actinomycetes; order Kitasatosporales; family Streptomycetaceae; genus Kitasatospora; species Kitasatospora sp. NPDC127111. The sequence goes on along the minus strand of NZ_JBHXTG010000012.1, from coordinate 87,005 downwards.
TGTTCCCGGTGTCGATCTACGACGCCGACGCCCGCCTGCAGAGCTTCGGCCAGGTCCGCAACGCGTTCATCCGGGTCGTCAACCAGGCCAACGGCCAGGAGATCGCCCGGTACGACCTGACCGAGGACGCCTCGACCGAGACCGCGATGGTCTTCGGCGAGCTCTACCGCAACGGCGCCGAGTGGAAGTTCCGCGCCATCGGCCAGGGGTACGCCTCCGGCCTGCGCGGCATCGCCACCGACTACGGTGTGAACGTCTGACCCGGCCTCCGGGTCAGGTGGCCCGTCGTCTCGATGCGCCGACGGCTCAAGGGTTCTGACGGGGGGTCGGCGGCCGCCCGAGGGCGAGGCCGCCGAACCCGCCGGTTCCGGCCAGCTGTTCCCGCCACCAGGCGGTCATCGCCGACTCGTCCATGGCCGACCAGTCCGGCGCCTCGGTGACCTGGAACCGCCCGAGCCGGCGGCCCAGGTCCACCAGCGCGCGCCCGGCCTCGCCGCGCTCGCGGTCGTACGCGGGCAGCAGCTCGGCGAAGCCGGCCGAGGAGTGCCACGCCTCCTCGAAGGCGCAGGCGTCTTGGAGGGCCTTGGCCGCGCCGCTGGTGTTGTGCGGGCGGACGAGGGTGGCCGCGTCCCCGGCGAGCAGCAGGCGGCCGGCGCTGCGGCGCGGGGTGGCCAGGTCGTGGATGGGCTGCAGGAAGGTCCGCTCGACCGGGGTGAGGTTGACCACCCCGGCCCAGTACGGGGGCAGGTGGCGCTCGGCGAGTTCGGCCAGCTCGCCGAAGCGGGCGGGGTCGAGCGAGCCCGCCGGGATGCCGCCGGGATCGGACGTGAGGTGCCCGCCGTCGCCGTGGTTGGCGCCGTGCCGGCTGTCCTGGCTGTCGCCGCTGTCACCGCTGGGGCCGTCCGGGCCCGCACCGGCCGGGGAGCCGTCCGGGCCCGCACCGGCCGTGGAGCGGCCCGCGCCCGCGTCGGCGGGCCGGAGCCAGCGGGGCGCGGGCGCGTAGAACACCCAGTTGACCTGCGTGGAGCCGGCGGCCAGGCCGGGGATCCGGTAGAGCACCACCTGGCCACCCGGGAAGCAGACGGTGATCACCTCGTGCTCGGGCCAGAGCGCCGCGCCGCCGGGCAGCCCCTCCAGCAGGCCGGCGTCGAAGCTGCCGCGCCAGCAGACGTAGCCGGCGTACTCGGGCCGGGCCTCGGGGCAGACGACGGTGCGGACCACCGACCGGTAGCCGTCGGCGCCGACCACCAGGTCGTACGCCTCCCGGCCGCCGCCGGCCGTCTCCAGCCAGGCCGCGTCACCGTCCCCGCCGACCGCCGTGACGGTGGTGCCCGTCCGGAACTCGACGCCGTCCGGCGCGCGCTCGCGCAGCGCCTGCCAGAGCACGCCCCAGTGGAACGAGTGCATCAGCAGCGGCTGGGTCCACAGCGGCCGCCCGCGCGAGCCGCCCGTGCCGCGTGAGCCGCCCGTGCCGCCCCTGCCGCGCGAGCCGCCCGTGTCGCGGGCCAGCCAGTGCCGTTCGGTGAGCGGGTGGTGCCGGATGCCGTCGTCGAGGTGGCCGGCCCGGACCAGCTCGGTGTAGCGGTCCACGACCACGCAGAGCCCCACGCCCCGGTCCTCCAGCCGGCCGGGGCTGCGCTCCAGCACCACGACCCGCTCCGCCCCGCCCCGGGCCGCCGCGCGGGCGAAGGCGCACCCCGCGATGCTGCCGCCGACCACGGCGATCGATCCACCCCGCACGGCCGTCCCCTCCCGGGGCCACCCCGGCCCCGTCCGGGAATGACCATACGCGCTGACCTGACACCCCGTCAGTACCACCGCCACCCTCCCGCGGCCCTGAGCGCCCCGGCTCCCCGGGGCGCTTATGCAACTGGTTGCATAGCGCCCGCCGCCTCCCCTACCGTGTGGTAACAACGCCGCCGCCCCGCCGTCCGCCCAGGAGACAGCCCATGAGCACCGCCCCCCAGTCGCCCTACCCCCACCTGCTGAGCCCGCTCGACCTGGGCTTCACCACCCTCCCCAACCGCGTGATCATGGGTTCGATGCACGTCGGCCTGGAAGAGGCCCCCGGCGGCTTCGACCGGATGGCCGCCTTCTACGCCGAGCGCGCCCGCGGCGGCGTCGGCCTCATCGTCACCGGCGGCATCGCCCCCAACGAGGCCGGCCGCCCCTGGGACGGCGGCGCCATGCTCACCACCGAGGAGGAGGCCGACCGGCACCGCGTCGTCACCGACGCCGTCCACGCTGCCGGCGGCCGGATCGCCCTGCAGATCCTGCACTTCGGCCGCTACGCCTACCACCCCGCCCTGGTCGCGCCCAGCGCCCTCCAGGCGCCGATCAGCCCGTTCGTGCCGAACGCGCTCACCGCCGAGCAGGTCGAGCAGACCATCGAGGACTTCGCCCGCTGCGCCGAGCTCGCCCGGCGCGCCGGCTACGACGGCGTCGAGATCATGGGCTCCGAGGGCTACCTGATCAACGAGTTCATCGCCGCGGCCACCAACCAGCGCGAGGACGAGTGGGGCGGCGCGTACGAGAACCGGATGCGCTTCCCGGTCGAGATCGTCCGCCGGGTCCGCGAGCGGGTCGGCCCCGACTTCATCCTCGTCTACCGCCTCTCCATGCTCGACCTCGTCCCCGGCGGCTCCACCCTCGCCGAGGTCGTGCGGCTCGCCCAGGCCGTCGAGGCCGCCGGCGCCACCATCATCAACACCGGCATCGGCTGGCACGAGGCCCGCATCCCCACCATCGCCACCTCCGTCCCGCGCGGCGCGTACGCCTGGGTCACCAAGAAGCTGATGGGCTCGGTCGGCATCCCGCTGGTCACCACCAACCGGATCAACACCCCCGAGATCGGCGAACAGCTGCTCGCCGACGGCTACGCCGACCTGGTCTCCATGGCCCGCCCGCTGCTCGCCGACCCCGACTTCGTGGTCAAGGCGCAGGACGGCCGCGCCGCGTCCATCAACACCTGCATCGGCTGCAACCAGGCCTGCCTGGACCACACCTTCAGCCTCCAGATCACCTCCTGCCTGGTCAACCCGCGCGCCTGCCACGAGACCGAACTCGTCCTCGCCCCCACCAAGGTGCGCAAGCGGATCGGCGTCGTCGGCGCCGGACCGGCCGGCCTCGCCTTCGCCGTCTCCGCCGCCGAACGCGGCCACAACGTCACCCTGTTCGACGCCGCCGACACCGTCGGCGGCCAGCTGAACGTCGCCCGGCGGATCCCCGGCAAGGAGGAGTTCGACGAGACCCTGCGCTACTACCGCACCCGGCTCGCCGAACTGGCCGTCGAACTGCGGCTCGGCGCGGTCGTGGCCGCCGAACAGCTCGCCGCCGAGGGCTTCGACGAGATCGTCCTCGCCACCGGCGTCACCCCGCGGACCCCGGCCGACCTGCCCGGCGTCGACCACCCCAGCGTGCTCGGCTACCTGGACGTGCTGCGCGACGGCGCCTCCGTCGGCGAGCGGGTCGCCATCCTCGGCGCCGGCGGCATCGGCTTCGACGTCGCCGAGTACCTCACCGACCAGGGCGACGCGGCCAGCCTCAACCCGCCCGTCTTCCAGCGCAAGTGGGGCATCGACCCCGAGTACCGCGAGCGCGGGGGCCTCACCCGCCCCGAGCCGCCCAAGCCCCCGCGCAGCGTCCACCTGCTGCAGCGCAAGACCACCAAGGTCGGCGCCGGCCTGGGCAAGACCACCGGCTGGATCCACCGCACCGAACTCAAGCACCGCGGCGTGGTGATGCTCCCCGGCGTCACCTACGACCTGATCGACGACGCCGGCCTGCACATCACCGTCGACGGCGAACGGCAGCTCATCCCCGTCGACACCGTCGTCCTGTGCACCGGCCAGGAGCCGCGCCGCGACCTCGACGCCGCCCTGCGTGGGCTCGGCCTCACCCCGCACCTGATCGGCGGCGCCGACGTGGCCGCCGAACTCGACGCCAAGCGCGCCATCAAGCAGGGCACCGAACTGGCCGCGACGATCTGACCCGGGCACTCCACCCTAGGATCGATCCATGTCACTGCCGCACGCCATCCTCACCGCCCTGCTGGAGAAGCCGTCCTCGGGGCTGGAGCTGACCCGGCGGTTCGACAAGTCGATCGGCTTCTTCTGGTCCGCCACCCACCAGCAGATCTACCGCGAACTGGGCCGGCTGGAGACCTCCGGCCTGATCCGGGCGCTCCCGCAGCCCGGCCCGGTCCGCGGCCAGAAGAAGGAGTACGAGGTCCTGCCCGCCGGCCGCGCCGAACTCGAACGGTGGACGGCCGGCGGGGACGACCCCAAGGCCGTGCGCGAACCACTGCTGCTGCGCCTGCGCGCGGCCGCCGTGGTCGGCACGGCCGGCCTGGAGGCCGAACTGACCCGCCATCTCACCCTTCACCGCGCGCAGTTGGCCGACTACGAGGAGATCGAACGGCGGGACTTCCCGCCCGAGAAGGCGGCCGGCGAGAACCGGCTCCAGCACGCCGTGCTGCGCGCCGGGATCGGGTTGGAGGCCTTCTGGGTGCAGTGGCTCACCGAGACCCTGGCCGCCCTCCCCGCCGACCCGTCCTGACCTGCGGTTCCGTGCTCCCGTCGGGCGGGCGCGGGGCCCCGGTGGGACACTGGACGTCCGTCCCTGCCCGACTCCTGATCGGGGGCCCGCATGTCCCACTCGCGGCCTCTCCTCGCCCTCACCGCCGCAGCCGTGGTCACCGTGGTCACCCTCGGTACGGCCCCCGTCGCCACCGGCTCCGCCCCACCGCCGACGCTCACCGTCCAGCGCGCCCCGGCCGACCAGCTCCCCACCGCCGAACAGCTCAAGGCCGCCCTGCTGACCGCCGAGGAGCTCGGCCCGGACTTCGCCGAGATCCCGGCGGACGCGAGCCCCTCCCCGGGCGGCGGCGCCTCCCCGGTCGCCGGCTGCGACGCCCTCCGCGCCCTGGTGAACCGGCGCGGGGCCGAGCCCAGCCCGCAAGTGCCCCACCAGGAGATCGAGTTCGACGGCCCCGGCGGCAACCCGATGATCACCGAGTCGCTCACCGCCGAGGACTCCGCCAAGCTCACCACCGACTTCGCCACCGTCACCGACGCCTTCGCCACCTGCCACAGCCTCACCTTCACCGACGGCACCGGCACCACCGTGACCTTCACCGTCACCCCCATCACCCTCGGCGACCGCCCCGACGCCCCCGCCGTCCGCCTCGACGGCGACCTCGCCGGCACCCAGCTCAACGGCTACCTCGCCGTCGAACGCTTCGGCCCCACCGCGATGGCCTACGGCTTCTTCCAACGCGACTCCGGCGACTCCCAACTCGCCTCCCTTTACTACCGCGCCGCCGTCACCAAAGCCGAACGCACCCTCAACACCCCCGCCGGCACCACCACCGCCCCCACCACCACGGTCTGACCCCTCCCCCAAACCCCGGCGCCCCCGAGCAGTTGCTCGGGGGCGCCGGGGGCGCTACGGGCTCAGCAGCCTCAGGAAGGACGGCGACGGGGTGAACCTGTGCCTGGTCGAGGATCCCGATCAGACCTGCGAAGAAGGGCAGTTGCTGCGCAAGCAGAGGGGCGGATGACCGACAATCCCCCGGGCCCGGGGTCAGCAGGACCGGCGGGCCTCGGTCAGGTGCTTCTGGCCCTCGGGCACGTCGGCGTCCTCCACCAGGGACCGGTACGCGGCTTCGAGGGCGTCGGCGAGGGGGCCGCCGGCGGGGTCGGTGCGCGCGCCGTCGCGGGCCGTCATGCGGGCGGCGTCGAGACGGTGGAGGTTGATGTCGTACGCGGGGCTGGTCGCCTGGCCCGTCGGCGCGGCGGGGAACGGGTCGGGAATCCGCCCGAGCACGGAACAGGCCGTCTCGGCGCCGCCGGCCGTGGTCGGCTGCGGCGTCGGGGTGGAGGTGCAGGCCGCCAGGGCGGCGGCGGCCAGGACCGCGAACGCGGGCGCCAGGCGGCGGCCCCTGCCCGACCGTTTCACCGGCACGCCGGCTCCGCCCTTCCCCCGAGGTGTCATCACGTCAGCTCATCGTAGGGATGCGGAGACCGGTGGCCAAGAGCGCCCGCCGCAGGGGTGATCGGCGTCTTGTCCGCCCTCGTCGGCGCTGCCTAGAGTTCCTGGGGCGCGACCGCGCTTCGGAGGGGGAACCGTGAGACACACCATCGCCGCCGTCGCACTGGTGCTGGTACTGGCGTGCTCGGCCTGCAGTTCGGGGGAGAAGGCGTCGGCGGCCTCGGACGACGCGCGGACCGCGTGCGCGCTGCTGCGCGGCCTCCGGGCCCCGCTGCCCGAACACCCGGCGGACTCCTCCGACACCGCCGGGCTGAACGCGGCCGACTCGGTGCTCTACCGGCTCGGCGCGGCCGAGGAGCTGGCCGCTGCCGCCGCCCTGGCCGACAGCGGGTACCGGGCGCTGTCGGACGCGGTGCACACGGCGCGGATCGTGCCCGCCACCGAGTTCAGGAACCGCGCCGCCGAGCCGTACATCAAGGAGGCGCTGACGCACTGCTGACGGCCGCGCCCGAGTGCTGGGGCGGGGGGGCGGGGGCGGGGGCGGCGGCGGGGGGCTCGCGGTGAGCCCGGAACGGCGACCCGGCGGGGGCCGCCCCCCACCCCCGGCCCGGCCCCCCCCGGGAGGGGGTGGGGCCCCGCCCCCCCGGGGCCGGGCGCGACCCCCCAGCCCAGGAACCCCCCCCCACCCGCCCC